>NZ_FOEB01000034.1:0-52822 GCF_900110515.1 Methylobacterium sp. ap11
GGGTGCGGCGGAAGATGTGCGCCACTTCCACGGTGCGGGTGCCGAGCGCCCCCGTCGCCTGCTCGGCCGAGCGGCGCATGATCTCGGCGGCCTCCACCGAGCGCGCCTGGAGCGCGTCGCCGACCGTGTCGGCCGACGAGGTGAGGGCGGCGGCGGCCGCTTCGGCGCGCTCGGCGAGGCCCGACAGGGCGGTGCGCAGGGCGGTATCGGCGGTCTCGGTGCGCTCGCCGATCAGGCGGCTCGCCTCCTCGGCGGCGGCGACGAAGGCGGCCGCCGCGGTGGCGGTGCGCCCGTCGAGGGCGCCGGTGGCGTTCTCGGCGGCGAGCGACAGGGCCGCGGACACGTCCTCGGCCTGGCGCGTCAGGTGCTCGACGGCGGCGCGCAGGGTCGCGTCGGTGGCGTCGGTGCGCTCGGCGACGAGGCGGCCGGCCTCGTCGGCGGCCTTCGCGAAGGCGGTGGCCGCCGCCAGCGTGCGGGCGTCGAACTGCCCGGTCGCCTGCTCGGCCGCCCCGGTGATCGCCGCAGCGAGCGCCTCGGCCCGCTCGGTCATGCCGTCGACCGCGCCCCGCAGGGTCGCGTCGAGCGTCTGGGTGCGCAGGGCGACGACCTCGCCCGCCGCCTCGGCGGCGCGGGCGAAGGCCGTGGCGGCCTCCTCGGTCTGGTCGCCGACATGGAGCGTGGCGGCCTCCGCGGCCTTGCGGAACCGCTCGGAGAGCGCCACGGCGCGGGCGTCGAGGTCGGTCGCGATCTCGTCGGCGGTGCGGCGCAGGGCCTCGCCGGCGCCGGCGGTACGGTTCGCGAAGCGGTCCTGCAGGGTGTCGGCGGCGACGGACAGGGCTGCCTCGGTCTCCTGGGTGCGCCGGTCGAGCCCCTCGATGAGGTCGCGGCTCTTGGCGTCGAAGGCCGCGGCGAGGCCGCCGAGCGCCTGCTCGATGCGGCCCTCGGCCTCGGCGGTGCGCTCGCTCACCAGGGTGGCGACGCGCTCGCCGGTCCGGTCGAGGTTGCGCTCCAGGCTGCCGCCATGGCCGATCAGCACCTCCTCGACGCGCCCGATCGTCTCCTCGAGGCGGGCGGTGAGGTCGGCGCCGCGCACGCCGAGCGCCTGCGCCGCGTCCTCGACCAGGGTCGAGAGGTCGTCGCGCACCCGGACCGCCCGGTCGCCGAAGGCGGTGATGACGCCGTCGCTGGCGCGGGCGAGCCCGGCCTCGGCCTCGGCCGCGCGGGCGCCGATCGCCGCAGCGACGCCGGTGCCGGCCTGCTCGATCTCCTCGCGCAGCGCGATGCCGCGATCGGCGATGTGGGCCGCGATGGCGCTGCCGGACGCGGCGAAGCGCTCGGTGATGCCGGCGCCGGTCTCGGCGAAGCGCTCGGTGAGGTCGGTGCCGCGGGCGAGGAAGCGCTCTTCCAGGCTGACGGCCGAACGCTCGAAGGTCTCGCGGACCTGCGTGCCCTCGCGGTTGAGGGCCTCGATCACGCCGGCACCGGTCTCCGCGAGCGTGCGGGCGACCTCGCCGGCATTCTCGGCCAGCGTCCGGGTCAGCAGGCCGCCGGTGCGCTCGAACGCCTCCGTCACCTCGACCGCGCGACTCTCGAGGGCGCGGCTCAGGGATTCGCCGACGCCGTCGAGATCGGCCTTCACGCCCTGGCTGGTGGAGACGAGGCGCTGGACGAGTTCGTCGCCGCGGCCGGCCACGGCCTCGACCACCCGCTCGCCCGCGGCGGCGAGCGCCACCGTGACCGCGTCGCCCCGCTCGCCGAGCGCGGCGGTGATCGCCTCGCCGCGCGCCCCGAGGGCGTGCGTCACGCGCTCGCCCGCGCCGTCGACCGCGGTGACGATCCGCTCGGCCGCGGTGTCGAGCTCCTGGGTCAGGTTCTGGTGCGAGCCCTGGATCGCGCCGCGCACCCGCTCGGCGTTGGCGACGATCGATTCGCGCTGGGCCACCAGCTCGTCGACGAGGGTGCGGATGCGGATCTCGTTGTCCGAGTAGGCGCGCTCCAGGGTCGAGATCTCGCCGCGGACCAGGGTCTCGAGCTCGCCGGCCCGCGCCAGCGCCCGCTCGACGCCGTCGCCGACCGCCGCCACCTCGCGGCGGACCGCCTGGGACATGGTCAGGACCGCGTCGGTGGAGAAACCCTCCGGTTCGGCGAGGCGGATCGCCACCTCGCCGACGGCGCGGGCGACGAGGCGCATCTCCTGGGCACGCACCGCCAGCATCGCGGCGATGTAGAACAGCATCACCGGGGCGAGCACCGCCGCGGCGCCGATGGCGCCCTGGAGGCCGGTCAGGCCGGCGGTAAGGCCGTGCAGGTCCCCGCCCGACTGCGCCCAGGCGAGCGCGGCGAAGCCCGAGAGCCAGAGGAGGGCGGCGAGGCTGGCGACGGCATAGGGGGCGCGGGAGGGCTCGACCCGCAGGGTCTGCTGCAGGGCGCCGACGCTGCGGCGGTCGTCGTTGGCGACGAGCGAGCGGTCGGGCGGCAGCAGCCCGCCGTCGCGGCGGCCGTCGCGCGGGCCGGGCAGGGCGCTGCCGTCGAAGGCCGGCTCGCGCCCGGCGGCGGTGGCGAGGGGGTCGGCATCGTGCACGTCGGGCAGGCGCGGCTCGACCCGGCTCCCCTCCAGGGTCCCGTCGAGGGCGCGGGCGTCCGGCGACCGGGATTCCTGACCCCCGGCCGGATGGTCCAGGTTCAGGGCCTGCTCAATCGCCGACAGCGCCGCTTCCGCCGGATCCTTGAGCTTCTTTTCCGTCGCCATCGAACGCCCCGTTACGCCGTGAACGCCGCCGGGCGGCCCTCACGAGCCGCCGCGCCGCATCATCCCCGAGATCCCGCGAAACCCGCGCCGTGCCGCCAGCCGACGCGATCTCAGCGGTTTACCACGAGAACCTTAGACGCAAGGAGTACCAGCGGGATACCCGGACGGCGCGAACCCTCCCAAAAAGCTTAAGGGAATGGTTACCATGCCTCCGGGCGCGCTCCCGTGCCGCCGCTATCCTGCCGCAGAATCTGGGTTTTGGCGGCAGCAGGGAGGGACCCGCCGGGCCCGCATCCGGCTGTGGACAGGGCTCCACCGCCTTGCCGGGAACAGATCCCGCTTGCCGGGAACGGATCCCGGGGAGGGCCGTCCGTCCTCGGGCGTCGCGCCTCGGGTCTTGCGCGCGGCGCGTCCTTGCGGAATCCGACGCGTCGCGACCCCGCTGGCCTCAACGAGACGTCCCGATGGAGCCCCTCCTCGACCGCGCGCACCTGGCGCGCCAGACCTTCGACGACGACGACCTCGCCCGCGAGGTGCTGGCGCTGTTCTCCGGGCAATGCCGGCGGTTCCTGCCCGGCATCCTCGATGCCGCCCTTTCCCCAGCGGCGCGGGCGGACCTCGCCCATACGCTGAAGGGCTCCGCTCTCGGCGTCGGCGCCGCTCGGGTCGCCGCTCTCGCCGGACGGATCGAGACGGCCGGGCGGGACGGCGATGCCGGTGCCGCCGATGCCCTCGCGCCGGCCCTGGCGGAGGCGGTGCGCGAGACCCTGGAGTTGATCTGACGGCCCGCGGGCGGCGCAGGCGCGACCGGAGTGCCGCGCGACGCACGGCGCGCTTGCTTTCCGGTGCGCCAGCCGCCAATCAGGCCCCGCCGCGTCCTCGTCCGATCCGCGGCCGCGCTCGAGGCTTCCGGAGTCCCAGATGGTCCAGATCACCTACGTCGATGCCGCCGGCACGGCCCGCTCCGTGAAGGGCGAGGTCGGCTCGACCGTGATGGAGACCGCGATCCGCAACAACGTGCCGGGCATCGACGCGGAATGCGGCGGCGCCTGCGCCTGCGCCACCTGCCACGTCTATGTCGGCGAGGACTGGGCCGAGGCCGTCGGACCGGCCGAGCCGATGGAGCAGGACATGCTCGACTTCGCCTCGGACGTGCGGCCGACCTCGCGCCTGTCGTGCCAGATCCGTCTCAAGCCCGAGCTCGACGGCCTGACGGTCACGACCCCGGCCCGCCAGGGCTGACGAGAAGCGGCCGGCGGTCCGGGCGGGTGCGTCGCGCAGGTGCCGCGCCTCGCGCAGGCGGCGCGCGTGGCGCGATCCGGATCTCGCAGGACGGGTCCGCCGGGGCCAGCGCCCTTGGTCCGGTCGGCGCCCGCCTCGAGGCCGAGACGGCGCCGATCGAATGTCGCAAGGGGCGAGTCGTTTGCAAGGCACAAGTCTCGCGTGTACCGGCAGACGCAACGGCAGGGTCATGGACAAGACTGTCGTGACGATCGGGCGATGTCCGCAGATCCTATGATTTATTAAGCACCACTGTCCGATGATCCCCCCGGTTCCGGCATGGCCGGGCGGGGAGGCGCGTGTGACGAATCAGGTCCCGGCAGCGATCGACGATCGGGACCGCGGGGCGTGCTCCCTCGCGGGTATCGCCACCGCGGCGACGACCCTGCGCAAAGCGGCCCACGACAAGACGCAGCGCATCCGCCGGATCACCACCCAGGTGAAGATGCTGGCCCTCAACGCCCGGATCGAGAGCAGCAGGGTCGGCGAGCACGGCCGCGGGTTCACGGTGGTGGCCAACGAGGTCGGCGCCGTCGGCGATGCGATCGCCGGTCTGGCCCGGGAGCTGGAGGCGGATGTCGACGGGCAGATCGTCGGGCTCCAGGATCAGGTCGCCCGTCTGGTGACCCGGGCCCAGGGCGAGCGCCTGGTCGACCTCGCCCTCAACGCCGTGGAGCTGATCGACCGCAACCTCTACGAGCGGACCTGCGACGTGCGATGGTGGGCGACCGACGCGGCCCTGGTGGCCTGCGCGGCGGAGCCGCACGAGGCGGCGGCCGCCTATGCCGGGAAGCGCCTCGGTGTCATCCTGTCCGCCTACACGGTCTATCTCGACATCTGGCTGTGCGACCTCGACGGCCGCATCCTCGCCACCGGCCGTCCCAACCGGTTCCCCGGCCTGCGCGGCCAGAGCGTGGCGCAGGAGCCCTGGTTCCGTCAGGCCGCGTCCCTGTCGGGCGACGCGTACGCGGCCGCCGACATCCGGGCCGAGCCCCGGCTCGGCGGCGCCGAGGTGGCGACCTACGGTGCCGGCGTGCGCGAGGGCGGCGAGGCCTCGGGCCGGCCGATCGGGGTGCTGGCGGTGCATTTCGACTGGGCGCCGCAGGCGCGGGCGATCGTCGAGGGCGTGCGGGTGGCGCCCGAGGACCGGGCCCGCACGCGGGTGCTGCTCGTCGATGCCGCGCACCGGGTGATCGCGGCGAGCGACGGCCGGGGCCTCCTGAGCGAGCGGCTGCGGCTCGACGTCGACGACCCGGTCAGCGGCGTGGTGCCGGCGCCCGGCGGCAAGGGCCACACCGCCTACCACCGCACGCCCGGCTACGAGACCTACCGGGGCCTCGGCTGGTACGGGGTGATCGTGCAGGGAGCGGGCTGAGGCCCGGGGCGCGTCAGCGCAGCAGCGCCCGCGTCGCCTGGTCGATGCCCTCCAGCGTCAGCGGGTACATCCGGTCGGAAAAAATCTGCCGGATCATCGCGTTCGACTGGGTGTAGCCCCACTGCGCCTGCGGCACCGGGTTCAACCAGGCGACCTTCGGGAAGTGGTCGAGGACCCGGTTCAGCCAGACCTGGCCGGCCTCCTCGTTCCAGTGCTCGACCGAGCCGCCCGCCATCGCGATCTCGTAGGGCGACATCGCGGCGTCGCCGACGAAGACCACGCGATAATCGGACGGGTAGGTCCGGATCACGTCGAGGAGCGGCGTCGCCTCGGTGTGGCGGCGCCGGTTTTCCTTCCAGACCTTCTCGTAAAGGCAGTTGTGGAAGTAGAAGTGCTCGAAGTGTTTGAACTCCGAGCGCGCCGCCGAGAACAGCTGCTCAGCCAGCTCGACGTGCCAGTCCATCGAGCCGCCGACATCGAGGAACAGCAGCACCTTGACGGCGTTGCGCCGCTCCGGCCGCAGGCGCAGGTCGAGCATGCCGTGGCGCGCCGTTTCCCTAATCGTGCCGTCGAGGTCGAGCTCCTCCGCCGCCCCGGTGCGGGCGAAGCGGCGCAGGCGCCGCAGCGCCAGCCGGATGGTGCGCGCGCCGAGTTCCGCCGAATCGTCGAGATCCTTGAAGGTACGCTGGTCCCAGACCTTCACCGCCCGGAAGTTGCGGTTGCCGTCCTGGCCGATGCGGATGCCTTCCGGGTTGTAGCCGTAGGCGCCGAACGGCGAGGTGCCCCCGGTGCCGATCCATTTCGAGCCGCCCTGGTGGCGCTCCTTCTGCTCGGCGAGCCGCTGCTTGAGCGTCTCGAACAGCTTGTCCCAGCCGAGCGCCTGGAGCTGCGCCCGTTCCTCCTCGGTGAGGTACTTCTCCGCCAGCTTGCGCAGCCATTCCTCGGGGATCGCCTGCGGCTCCACCGCCTCGCTCAAGCTGACGACGCCCTTGAAGACCTGGCCGAACACCCGGTCGAACTTGTCGAGATTGCGCTCGTCCTTCACCAGGGCGGTGCGGGCGAGGTAGTAGAAATCCTCCACCCGCTTGTCGGCGAGGTCGCGGTCGAGGGCGTCGAGCAGGGTCAGGTATTCGCGCAGCGAGACCGGGACCTTGGCGGCGCGAAGCGCGGTGAAGAAGGACAGCAGCATGGCGCCGATCAACGCGCGAGCACCGTCCCCGGGTCAAGCCCCCTTCTCCGCCTCCTCGGCGACCGGCGCCGGGGCCTGACGCCGCGCCTCCGCGGCGAGGTTCCAGACGATGCCGCCGACGATCAGCCCGGCGCCGACGAACAGCCACGGGTCGAGGGTCTCGCCGTAGAGCTGCCAGCCGAGCACCGCGATGAGCGGGATGCGCAGGAAGTCGAGCGGCATGACCAGGATCGCGTCGCCGCGTCGGTAGGCGCTGGTCAGGCACCAGTGCGAGGTCAGGCCGGCGAGGCACACCGCGGCCAGCGCCAGGGCGTGGCGCCCCTCAAAGGTATGGGCCGGCAGCCCGGGAAACACCCGGCCGGCCACGAGGTTGAGCGGCAGCTGGATCAGGTTCATCCAGAACAGGATCGACAGCACGCTCTCGGTCCGGGTCAGCGCCTTGGTGGCGACCGCGGTCAGCGCGAACATCACGGCGGAGAGGAGCACCACGAGGCTCGCCGGCTGCAGGGCGGCGAGGCCCGGCCGCAGCACCACCAGCACGCCGAGGAAGCCCAGGCCCACCGCGGCGAGTCGGCTTGCGGTCAGCCGCTCGCGCAGGATCAGGACGGCGAGCAGCGTGACCCAGGCCGGCGTGGTGAATTCGAGGGCGAAGACCACGGCGAGCGGCAGGAGCGTGACGCCGTACGACCAGGCGTAGTTGCCGCCCCAATGGACGAGGTTGCGGGCGAGGTGCAGCCGCATCCGCCGCGCCGGCAGCGGCCGGCGGCGCAGGAGCGCGACCGCACCGACGATCGCGACGCCGGCCGCCGCCCGGGCCGCCAGGATGTCGAACAGGCCGAGCGCCGGCGCCAGCTCGCGCACCGCGATGGCGGTCGTCGAGAAGGACAGGAGCGCGCCCGCCATCCACAGGACGACGGCGGCGAGGTCGGGGAGGGGCTTCACCGGGTGCGCGCAGACCGCCGACGCGGTCGCGCCAGCGGCGCATTCTGGTCCTGCAACAACGCCGCATCGACCCCGCAGGCCTGCGCGATGGCGGCAATCAATGCAGGGCTGCCGTCGTGAGAGCCCGCTTCCATCGCGGTCAGCACCTCGGGGGATACACCGACCTTTGCCGCGAGATCGTCCAGGTTGAGGCCGGCCTGTCGGCGGGTCGCCGCGAGGAGCGACTCCCCGGCGAGCACGGCAGCGGTCAGCCAATCCGGCGCATAGACGACGGCGCCTGCGGCCTGCGCGGCCAGATGCTCCTCGGCCAGGCGCGCGGTCATGCGGTCTTCCGCGTCCTCGTCGCCGGCGCGGGCGAGGAGGGCGTCGTAGGCGCGCCGCGACAGGATGACGAGTTCCTCACCCCCATCCGTGACGATCGACTGAACGCTCATTCGCCTGACCTCATTCATAGATGTCGCGCCGATCGCCGACCGAAGACCTCGATGGCATCCGCCGTTTCGACGAACACCGCGCGGTACGACCCTGATCGCAGTCGAACTCCGGGAGCGCCAACCAGCGCCTTGACGTCGCCGGTGCCCGTCTCGGCGTAGCGTTGCAGCTTCGCCCGCATCTGCACCCGCGCCCGATCCGGCAGCCTCGCGAAGGCTTTCAGGGCCGGCCCGGTGAAGCGGATCGTCTTCATGCCCGATGACCGTCAGATGGGAGTGCGAAGGTCTCGGGATAAGATTGCCGCTACGGCCAGCGCACCGTCGGCGGCATCGACGACAGGATCGACGCGACGTTGCCGCCGGTCTTCAGGCCGAAGATCGTGCCACGGTCGTAGAGCAGGTTGAACTCGACGTAGCGGCCGCGCCGGACCTGCTGCTCGTGGCGGTCGGCCTCGGTCCAGGGGGTGGCGAGGTTGCGCCGCACGATCTCGGGATACACGCCGAGGAAGGCCTGCCCGACCTCGCGGGTGAGGGCGAGGTCGGCCTCGGTGTCGCCGGTCCAGTGGTAGTCGTAGAAGATGCCGCCGATGCCGCGCGGCTCGTTGCGATGCTTGAGGTGGAAGTACTCGTCGCACCAGGCCTTGTAGCGGGCGTAGTCGGCCGCCGGGTGCTTGGCGCAGGCCGCCTCGAAGGCGGCGTGGAAGGCTACCGTATCGGGATCGTCCTGGGTTCGGCGCCGGTCGAGGACCGGGGTCAGGTCGGCGCCGCCGCCGAACCACGTCTTGGTGGTGGCGACGAACCGGGTGTTCATGTGCACGGTTGGGACGTGCGGGTTCCACGGATGGGCGATGAGCGAGATGCCGGTGGCGAAGAAGCGGGGATCCTCCGCGGCGCCCGGGATCTGGCCGCGGAACTCGGGGGCGAACTCGCCGTGCACCGCCGAGACGTGGACGCCGCACTTCTCGAACACCCGGCCGCGCAGCATCGCCATGGTGCCGCCGCCGCCGGCCGCGCCGGAATGGTCGGTGCGCTCCCAGGGCGTGCGCTCGAACCGCCCCGGCCCGCCGGCCTCGGAGGCGAAGGGGCCGGTTGCCTCGGCCTCGATCTCCTCGAAGGCGGCGCAGATCCGGTCGCGCAGGGTGGAGAACCAGGTGGTCGCCGTGGCCTTGAGCGCGGCGAGGTCGGGAGCGGGCTCGGTCATGGCTGGTGTCATCCCACAGCGCCGGGCGCGGGCCAAGGCCCCGCGAGGCCGCCGGTCTGCCTCAGGGCCTCCCCCAGCATCATCCCGGCCGCCACCGCGACGTTGAGCGAGCGCAGGCCCGCCCGCATCGGGATCGCCACCCGGGCATCGGCGTCCGCGTGGACCGCCTCGGGCACACCGGCCGATTCGCGCCCGACCATCAGGCAGTCGCCGTCCGCGAAGGCGTGCGTCGTGTAGGGCACGGAGCCGGCGGTGGTGGCGAGCACCAGCCGGATGCCAGCCTCCCGCCGCCAGGCATCGAAGGCGGCATAGGAGCGGTGGCGGGTGATCGCGACGTGGTCGAGGTAGTCGAGGCCCGAGCGGCGCAGGTGGCGGTCCGAGACGTCGAACCCTGCCGGCTCGATGATCTCGACCGCGACGCCGAGGCAGGCGGCGAGCCGCAGCATCGTGCCGGCGTTCTGCGGGATGTCGGGCTGATAGAGGGCGAGGCGCAGCATGGGTCCGGGGGCCGTCGGGTCGTGTCCCCGACATAGCCCGTCGCGCCGCCTGCGGCATCACCCCCCGGTTGGCGGGCGGCGCCCACCGCATAGCTGAAGGACCTTATCCTCCTCGGGAGCCCGCATGTTCCTCGACTGGCTCGAGCGCCGCATCGATCCCTTCGCGCCCTTCGACGAGGCCGAGCGCCCGCCCGGCACGGTGGCGGGCTTCGCCTGGTTCTACCTGCGGCCGGTGCGCAAGCCCCTCGCGGTGCTGTTCGTGACGGCGCTCACCGCCGGCAGCGTCGAGGCCTCGCTCTACCTGCTGATGGGCTGGTTCGTCGACATCCTGGCCCGGTCGGGCCCGGAGACCCTGTGGCGCGACCATGGCACCGGCCTGATGCTCGCCGCCGCCCTGATCCTGGTGGTCCGGCCGCTCCTCGCCTGGGCGCACGAGGCGATCTCGAACCAGCTCGTGGTGCCCCAGACCACCGGGCTCATCCGCTGGCGCACCCACCTCTACACGCTGGGCCACGCCCTGTCGTACTTCCAGGCCGATTTCGCCGGGCGCCTCGCCAACCGGGTGACGCAGGTCGGGGTCGCGGTGCGCGAACTCGCGGTCGTGGTCATCGACACGCTCCTCTACGTCGCGATCTTCGCCGTCACGGCGGTGAGCCTCTTTGGCTCGATCAGCCCGTGGCTGGTCCTGCCCGTGCTGGTCTGGATCCTGGCCTATGCGGGGCTCACGGCCTACTTCGTACCGCGCGCCCGGGCGCGCTCGCTCCAGGTCGCCGATACCCGCTCGGCCCTCGTCGGCCGCATCGTCGACAGCTACACCAACATCCTGACCGTCAAGCTCTTCGCCCGCGACCGCGAGGAGCGCTCGGCGGTGCGCAACGCCACGGTCGAGCACACCGACGCCTACCTGCACTCGTTCCGGCTCATCACGGCGGTGACCGGCACGCTCTCGCTCCTCAACAGCATCCTCATCGTGGCGACCGCCGGCGTGGTGCTGGCCCTGTGGTCGCGCGGCCAGATGACGACCGGGGAGGGGGCGGCGGGCCTCGCCCTGGTGCTGCGGCTGATCGCGATGTCGGGCTGGGTGATGCAGACCGTGCGCGGCCTGTTCGAGCATATCGGCACGGTGCAGGAGAGCATGCAGACCATCGCCCGTCCGCACGCGCTCACCGACCGCCCGGGCGCCCGCGACCTCGCGGTGACCGGGGGCGAGGTTCGCTTCGAGGGCGCGAGCTTCCACTACGGCAAGGCCGAGGGCGGAATCATCGAGGACCTGACCCTGCGCATCGCGCCCGGCGAGAGAGTCGGCCTCGTTGGCCCGAGCGGGGCGGGCAAGACCACGCTCACCTCGCTGCTGCTGCGCCTGCACGACCTCGAGGGCGGACGCATCCTGATCGACGGGCAGGACGTCGCCGCGGTGACGCAAGCCTCGCTGCGCCGCCAGATCGCCGTGGTGACGCAGGACACCTCGCTTCTCCACCGCACCATCCGCGACAACATCGCGTATGGCCGCGAGGACGCCACCGAGGCCGAGATCGTCGCGGCGGCGCGTGCCGCGCATGCCGACGCCTTCATCCGCGACCTGTCCGACCACAAGGGCCGCGGCGGCTACGACGCCCAGGTCGGCGAGCGCGGCGTCAAGCTGTCGGGCGGCCAGCGTCAGCGCGTCGCCATCGCCCGGGTGATCCTGAAGGACGCGCCGATCCTGATCCTCGACGAGGCGACCTCGGCCCTCGATTCAGAGGTCGAGGCGGCGATCCAGGGCTCCCTCGATCGGCTGATGCAGGGCAAGACCGTGCTCGCCATCGCGCACCGGCTCTCGACCATCGCGGCTCTAGATCGGCTGGTCGTCCTGGATCAAGGGCGCATCGTCGAGGAGGGCCGCCACGCCGACCTCGTCAAGGCCGGGGGACTCTATGCGCGGCTCTGGGCGCGCCAGTCCGGTGGGTTCCTGGGGGACGACGCGGAGCGGGCGGCGGCAGAATAGGGCGCGCGCTCTCCATGCGACAGCGAGCCTGGGGAAAACGTTTCGAACGCTGGGGAAATCTCCTCTTCCCGCCCGCGAGGGAGAGTAGGAAACCCGCGTTCGATCTCCAAAAGGATTTTTCTCGTCTCGGACCCGAACCTACGAGGCGGCGTGCCTGCTGCCCGGGCCCTCGCCATTCCCGCCCTCGCCATCCCCCAGACAAACGAAAGGCCGGGCGACACGCCCGGCCCGCCGCGCAGGATCCGAGGATTACCGAGCGTTGCTGAACGGCTCGAACTTGGTCAGGCCGCGCATCAGCTGGCCGAGGAAGGCCTGCTCGCCTCCGCTGGTCGGCGTGGTGCGGGAGATGAAGTCGAACACGCGGCCGTCCTGCTCGCCGTAGAGGGCGACGCGCTCGACCTTGAAGCCGGCGTTGAAGTAGACGGCCAGGACGCGCTGGTCCCTCGGGCGCTCGCCCAGGAACATGACCGTGCGCTGGGTGTTCTGGCTGATGTAGTACCAGGACTTGTTGCCGACGGTCGACACGGTGGTCGGCGTGCCGAGGAGCTGGAGCACCTGCTCGGCGCTGGCGCCGGGGCGGACCTGGGCGACGGCGGCATCGTCGATGATGTAGCCGTGCCGGAACTCTTCGCCGATCACGCAGCCCGCGGCCGACAGACCGATCAGACCGGCCGCGGCGAGGCGGAGAAGCGACGGTGTGAAGCGGCGCGGCATCGAGACCTCGGGGAAACGTGTACGGGACGGTGTATCGGCCGGCCGGTTGGCGACCTTGCGCGAGAAGCGACCGTTGCCGTACCCCGGGGTTGTGGCGTTGGCAAGGCACGGCCAAGCTTCGGCCACGGGTGTGACGACCCGGTGCGGTGGGCAGTGTGTGCCGGGGTCCGTCCGCGTCAGGGTCCGTGCGTGCGGGACGATCGAGAGCTTGAGATGATTCGCAATCCCTTCCGCCGCGAGGATTCCCGCGAGCGCGCCATCCGGGCGCTGCACAGCCGGGTCAATGCGGGCGCCCGCGTCCCGGCGCTCTACCTCGACCTCGGCGTGCCCGACACGGTCGAAGGCCGGTTCGAGGCCCTGTGCCTGCACGTCGTCCTGGTGCTGCGCCACCTGCGCCGCCTGCCTCCCCCGGCGGCCGACATCGCCCAGGACCTCGTCAACTCGGTGTTCGAGCAGCTCGATTCGTCCCTGCGCGAGCTCGGCGTCGGCGACATGGGCGTGTCGAAGCGGATGAAGAAGCTGGCGCAGGCCTTCTACGGTCGGGCCGCCGCCTACGACGCCGCCCTCGACGCGAGTGACGCGGACGCGCTCGCGGCGTCGCTCGCCCGCAACGTGCTCGCCTGCGACGAGCCGGAGGCGGCCCGCCGCCTCGCCGCCTATGTCGGGGCGGCGGATGCGGGGCTCGCCGCGACCGACCTCGACGCGCTGATGGCCGAGGGCCCGGTCCTGCCCGATCCGGCGCGCTTCGCCGGCACCGCCGCGCGGTCCTAACGGAACGGCCGCGCCGAGCGTCCCGTAGCGGGGCCGCCGGTTTCAGGGCCCCTTGCGCCGGGACCGCGCGCGACGCATCTCGGGCGAAGCCGCGGAGCGCGCCCCCCGCTGGCCGCGCCGGCGCGGCGCCCCACGACCCCAGGATCCCCAGAGGAGCCAGCATGACCCCCGACAGCGTCGGCCCGTTCTCCCGTCCGATCCTGGTCGAGCGCATCCTGCGGACGGGCCAGCCCGTCACCGTCGAGGCCGGCGAGGAGGAGCGTGCCGCGCTCGCCCGCGACTTCGGCCTGCCGGGGATCGCCCGGCTCGTCGCGACCTTCCGGCTCTCGGGCTCGCTCCACCGGCTCCATGTCACCGGCACCGTCGAATCGGCGCTGACCCAGACTTGCGTCGTCACACTGGAGCCGTTCGACACGACCGTGTCCGAGGAGGTCGACGTCGATTTCGCCGACCAGGACGCCTTCGCGGGCACCGCCGCGGAGGATGCCGAGATCCCCGACCCGATCGTGAACGGCCGCATCGACCTCGGCAGCCTCGCGGCGGAGTTCCTGGCGCTCGGCCTCGATCCCTATCCGCGCAAGCCCGGCGTCGCCTTCGAGGCTCCGGCGGATGCCGGGGAGGAGACGCCCTTCGCGGCGCTCCAGACGCTCAAGGGCGACGAGGCCTGACGGGGCGCCCGGCCGCGGGCGCGGCGGGGGCGCGGCCGGCTTTCTCGCGCCGGTCCCGGACGCTTGGCGCGAGAAAGCCTTCAGAATTCGTTTGCGGCCCGGCGCGGTGTCGCTATTTTCCGCCGCGCCGCGGACCCCCTGGACGGCATCCGGCCGTTAGTCCCAAATCCGGTGGCGCTCTGCCCGCGGCGGATCCGAGAGGCTGTTCGACACCCCCATGTCCCAGAGAGTGCGCATCTCGCTCGACGCGATGGGCGGCGATCACGGCCCCTCGACGGTCGTGCCCGGTGCGGGGCTCGCCCGCGAGCGCCACCCCGAGACGACGTTCCTGATGTTCGGCGACGAGGCGGTGCTCGCTCCCCTGGTCGCGGCCGAGCCGCGCCTGAAGGGCGCGGTCGAGATCCGCCACACCACTGTGTCGGTGGCGATGGACGAGAAGCCGAGCCAGGCGGTGCGCTCCGGCCGCGGCAAGTCGTCGATGTGGAAGGCGATCCAGGCGGTGCGCGACGGCGAGGCCGACGCCGCGGTGTCGGCCGGCAATACCGGGGCCCTGATGGCGATGTCGAAGATCTGCCTCAAGACGATGTCGCACATCGAGCGGCCGGCGATCGCCTGCCTGTGGCCGACGGTGCGCGGCGAGAGCGTGGTGCTCGACGTCGGCGCGACGATCGGCACCGACGCCAACCACCTCGTCGACATGGCGGTGATGGGCGCTGCGATGGCCCGCATCGTGTTCGACCTCGACCGGCCGACGGTCGGGCTCCTCAACGTCGGTACCGAGGAGATGAAGGGCAACGAGGCGGTCAAGGAGGCCGCCCGGATGCTGCGCGAGGCCGACCTGGCGGGGCTGGCCTATCACGGCTTCGTCGAGGGCACGGATCTCGGCCGCGGCACCGTCGACGTGGTGGTGACCGAGGGCTTCACCGGCAACATCGCGCTCAAGACCGCCGAGGGCACCGCCAAGCAGATCGCCGCCTACCTCAAGGGCGCGATGGGCCGGACCCTGATGGCGAAGATCGGCTACCTGTTCGCCCGCGGCGCCTTCCGGGCCTTGCGCGAGAAGATGAACCCGAGCCGGGCCAATGGCGGCGTGTTCCTCGGGCTCGAGGGCATCGTCATCAAGAGCCACGGCGCCGCCGACGCCGAGGGCTTCGCCGCGGCGATCGATCTGGCCTACGACATGGCCCGTCACGACCTGATGCGGACGATCCGGGAGCGCCTCGACGCGACGCCGGCCCAGGCGTCGGCGTGACGACCGCCGCCGCTCAAGGAGAACGCATCATGACCCGCCTTCGCTCGGTGGTGCGGGGCTGCGGCTCCTACCTGCCGCGGACCACCGTCACCAACGACGACCTCGCCGCCCGGGTCGACACCTCGGACGACTGGATCGTCCAGCGCACCGGCATCCGCCAGCGCCACATCGCCGAGCCCGACGAGACCACCTCGGTGCTCGGCATCAAGGCGGCCCGCGCGGCCCTGGAGGATGCCGGCATCGAGCCTTCGTCGATCGACCTCGTGATCTGCGCGACCTCGACGCCGGACCACACCTTCCCGTCGACGGCGACCCAGATCCAGGCCGGGCTCGGCATCCAGGCGGGCGCCGCCTTCGACCTCCAGGCGGTCTGCGCCGGTTTCGTCTACGCGGTCGCCACCGCCGACAAGTTCCTGGCGACCGGAGCGGCCACCCGCGCCCTCGTCGTCGGCGCCGAGACCTTCTCGCGCCTGCTCGACTGGGAGGACCGCACCACCTGCGTGCTGTTCGGCGACGGTGCCGGCGCCCTGGTGCTCGAGGCGCAGGCAGGCGAGGGCCTCGCGAGCGACCGCGGCGTGCTGACGAGCCAGCTCCGCTCCGACGGCCGCCACCGCGAGAAGCTCTACGTCGACGGCGGCCCGGGCTCGACCGGCACGACCGGCAAGCTGCGCATGGTCGGCAAGGAGGTCTTCCGCTTCGCCGTCGGCTCGGTCACCGACGTGGTGACACAAGCCTTCGAGGCGACCGGCACCACCGCCGACGACCTCGACTGGTTCGTGCCCCACCAGGCCAACCGGCGCATCATCGAGGCCTCGGCCGACAAGCTCGGCATCGCCCGCGAGAAGGTGGTGCTGACCGTCGACCGCCACGGCAATACCTCGGCGGCCTCGATCCCGCTCGCCCTCGACGCGGCCTGCCGCGACGGCCGGATCAAGCGCGGCGACCTCGTGATGATCGAGGCGATCGGCGGCGGCTTCACCTGGGGCAGCGCGCTGATCCGCTGGTAGGCCCGCACCGGTCGGCCCGCAAAGTATCCGGGATCCCGCCCGACGCCCGGTTGACCCGGCGTGCAACGCCGATTAGCGTGCGCGATCATAGACATACGTTAGTTCGTGAATCAGCCGCCGGGGGAGCAGCACGATGGCAGGCAAGACGGTCACGCGGGCCGATCTGAGCGAGGCCGTCTACCAGCGGGTCGGCCTGTCGCGCACGGAATCCGCCGCCCTGGTGGAGACGGTCCTGTCCGAGATCTGCGGCTGCCTGTCCTCCGGCGAGACCGTGAAGCTGTCCTCGTTCGGCTCCTTCGTGGTGCGCGACAAGGGCAAGCGGGTCGGCCGCAACCCGAAGACCGGCGTCGAGGTGGCGATCGAGCCGCGCCGCGTGATGGTGTTCAAGCCCTCGAACGTGCTCAAGGCCCGGATCAACGGCGACGCCGCCCCGGACGAGGACGACGCCTGAACCGAGGCGCGGGCTGACGCGGGATCGGGCCGATGACCGGGATGCCGATCGGGGACGACGACGGGTCGGAGGCCGGCGGAGCCGACGCCCCCGGCCGGGCCCTCCTGCCCGAGAAGGAACCCGGTGCCTTCCGCACCATCGGCGAGGTCGCCGAGGACCTCGACCTGCCCCAGCACGTGCTGCGGTTCTGGGAGACGCGCTTCACCCAGGTTCGCCCGCTCAAGCGCGGCGGCAACCGGCGCTACTACCGTCCCGACGACGTCGACCTCCTGCGCGGCATCCGCCGGCTCCTCTACGGCCAGGGCTACACGATCCGGGGCGCCCAGCGGGTCCTGCGCGAGCGCGGCATGCGCTTCGTCCAGGCGGTCGGCCGCGGCGAGCAGGTCGCCCCGGCCTTCGTCGAATCGGACCACGAGCCGGAACCGGAGGCCGCGCCCCCGCCGCCGCTCGGTCGCGCCGACCGGGCGAGCCTGACCGCCGTCCTCGATGACCTAAGAGCGTGCCGGCGCCTTCTCTCCCGCCTCGATCCTCCCGCTCCGGCGGCCGACGCTCCGGGCGGGTAGCCGCCGCGCGGCCCAGCCCCCCGATCATCGCCGCCGCGGGCCCGGGGGCGTTCCCTGGCGAGACGCCGTGACGCGGTGAACGCGAATTTAGTGGCCGCAACGGAAGCGGCGCCTATCTGCGTCCGCGCACCGTATGGTCGGTTCGGGTTCGGGATGAAGGGTCGTCGTTCACGCTCGGCGCGGAGGTCGGTTTCGCCCGACGCCCGATTCGGCGATCCGCTTCTGATACCCTGCACCAGTATAGTGCCCCAGCCCCATCAGCGCGCGACTTCGCGGGCGGCCCGGTTCCCGTACCGGAGCTGCTCGCTCGCCCCTCCCGATCGCCGCGCGCGATCGGCATAGAAGGATCGACGGCGTGGAAACCTATAAAGACGTCCTGTCCGGCAAATGCCCGTTCGGCGGCGACCGCGTCGGCGGCGCCCAGGCGACGCCGCCGACCCTGGAGCAGTGGTATCCCGACCGCCTGCGCGTCGAGACGCTGCACCAGAACGGCCCGCAGGCGAATCCGCTCGGGACCGAGTTCGATTACCGGGCGGCCTTCGCGTCGCTCGACTACGAGGCGCTGAAGAGCGACATCCGGCAGTTCCTGACCAGCTCGGTGTCGTGGTGGCCGTCCGATTACGGCAATTACGGCCCGCAGATGATCCGCATGGCCTGGCACTCC
Organism: Methylobacterium sp. ap11; assembly: GCF_900110515.1. NCBI lineage: Bacteria > Pseudomonadati > Pseudomonadota > Alphaproteobacteria > Hyphomicrobiales > Methylobacteriaceae > Methylobacterium > Methylobacterium sp. ap11. Next base: position 17,740 of record NZ_FOEB01000034.1, read on the forward strand.
GCCGGCACCTACCGCATCGCCGACGGCCGCGGCGGCGCCGGCCAGGGCCTGCAGCGCTTCGCGCCGATCAGCAGCTGGTGGGACAACGGCAACACCGACAAGTCGCGCCGCCTGCTCTGGCCGATCAAGCAGAAATACGGCAGCGCCCTGTCCTGGGCCGACCTGATGGTGCTCACCGGCAACATCGCCCTCGAAATCATGAACTTCCCGACCTACGGCTTCGCCGGCGGCCGCGAGGATGCCTGGGAGGCCGACAACGCGACCTACTGGGGCCCCGAGCTGTGGGACCCGACCAACGTCAAGTCGTTCGACGAGATGGTCAACCGCGACAAGCGCTGGCGCGGACAGAACGGCGAGGCCGATTACGACCTCGAGAACCCGCTCGCCGCCTCGCACCAGTCGCTGATCTACGTCAACCCGGAGGGGCCCTACGCCAACGGCGACCCGATGGGCTCGGCCCGCGACATCCGGGTGACCTTCACCCGCATGGCGATGAACGACGAGGAGACCGTGGCGCTGATCGCCGGCGGCCACGCCTTCGGCAAGAGCCACGGCATGGTCAAGGCCGACCGGATCGGCCCGCCGCCGGAGATCGCCCCGATCGAGGCGATGGGCCTGGGCTGGCACAACCCGGAGGGCTCCGGCGCGGCCGAGCACACGATGACCAACGGCATCGAGGGCTCGTGGACGCAGAACCCGACGACCTGGGACAACAGCTACCTCGAGAACCTGTTCAAGTTCGAGTGGAAGCAGACCCGCAGCCCCGCCGGTGCCCTGCAATGGGAGCCGACCGACCCGGACGCGCCGCGCACCCCCGACGCCCACATCCCGGGCAAGTCGCATCCGCTGATGATGATGACGAGCGACATCGCGCTCAAGACCGACCCGGTCTATCGCGAAATCTGCGAGAAGTTCCTGTCGGACTTCGACTACTTCACGCTCCAGTTCTCGAAGGCCTGGTACAAGCTGACCCACCGCGACATGGGCCCGAAGGAGCGCTATGTCGGCCCCGAGACCAAGATCGAGGACGATCTCCTCTGGCAGGACCCGATCCCGCCGGTCGACCACCCGCTGATCGACGAGGCCGACATCGCCGCCCTGAAGGCGGAGATCCTGGCCACCGGCCTGTCGGTTTCCGACCTCGCCTTCACGGCCTTCTCGTCGGTCGCGACCTACCGCAACAGCGACAAGCGCGGCGGCGCCAACGGCGCACGGCTGGCGCTCGCGCCGCAATCGGGCTGGACCGTCAACCGCCGCACCCTGCCGGTGATCGAGCGCCTGCGCGGCATCATGGCCGGGTTCAACGGCAAGGCGGCCGGGGGCAAGAAGGTCTCGCTCGCCGACCTGATCGTGCTCGGCGGCTGCGCGGCGATCGAGGAGGCGGCGAAGGCGGCCGGCGCCGCGACCCCGGTGCCGTTCGTGCCGGGCCGGATGGACACCACCGACGCGCTCACCGACGCCGACAGCTTCGAGTGGCTGAAGCCCCTGGTCGACGGCTTCCGCAACTACGTCGATCCGTCCTTCGCCGAGATCACCCAGGGCCGCGTCGCGCCCGAGGAGGTCTTCCTGGACAAGGCCAACCTCCTGGCGCTGACCGCGCCCGAATGGGTGGTGCTGACCGGGGGCCTGCGGGCGCTCAACCTCAACCACGACGGCTCGCGGCACGGCATCTTCACCGACCGCGTCGGCGCGCTCACCAACGACTTCTTCACCGTGCTGACCAGCATGGACTACGAGTGGAAGAAGACCGACGGGGCGGGCCACGCCTTTACCCTCGACGACCGGCAGACCGGCGAGACGAAGTTCACGGCGACGCGCTGCGACCTCGTCTTCGGCGCGAACGCGCAGCTCCGGGCGGTGGTGGAGATCTATGCCGGCCGCGACGGGCAGGAGCGGTTCGTGCGCGACTTCGTCAAGGTCTGGCACAAGCTGATGATGCTCGACCGCTACGACGCCAAGCGCAACGACGCCGGGGCGCCGAAGGCCGCGTGAGCGGATCGTCGGTCCCGTGAAGAAGAATCCCCTCTCCCACCCGGGAGAGGGGACCCCGCACCCTCAAGGTGCCATCAGCTTCGGAATCGCCCCGCGCAGCCGGGAATAGCCGCGGTTCGACAGCGGCCAGGCCCGCTCGTCCCAGTCGCGCCGGATCCGGCGGCAGCCCGCCGGCAGGGCCTCGGCCGAGGGGCCGACGGGGGCGTACGGCGTCGCCACCGGCAGATCGCCGGCCCAGCCGTCCCGCATCGGCTCCACGGGGCAGCCGAAATGCGCCGCCGCCCGGGCCAGCGCATCCGCCATCGCCGCCGCGTCCGCCGCCCGCACCGTCTCGCACGCCTCCTCCGCCGAGGCGACGAGGCCGGCGACGCGCGTCACCCGGGCGGCCCCGAGGGGCAGGGTCTCCGGGTTCAGGTCGTCGAGGTGGAGGAGCAGGGCGACCGGCCCGTCGGGCGCGGCATCGGCCGGCGGCAGGGGCGCCTCCCGGGGCGGAATCCCCTCGTCCAGCGAGGCGGCGGCCTCGTCGAGACCGGACGGATCGTGCCGGCCTTGCGTGAACTCGCGGATGTTGGCGCGCCTCGCGAGATACGGTTTGCCCCGCGTGTGCAGCCCGGCGACCCAGCGCCAGGACAGGGTGTTGCTCGCCGGATCGCCGTCGCGGAGGTGGCGCAGGAAGAACGCCGCGCCGAGCTCCCAGGGCAGCCGCAGGGTGAAGATCCAGATCGACGCGAACCACATCCGGGCGTGGTTGTGCAGGAAGCCGTCCGCGACGAGTTGCGCCGCCCAGGCGTCGAACCCGTCGATGCCCGTCTCGCCCGCGATCGCCCGCTCGTGGGTCCGGCGCAGGCCCGGCTCGTCGGAAAGGCGCACCCTCGCGGCCTCTCGCCCGGCCCGGTAGCGCGTCCAGGCCTCCGGGTGGGTCTCGAGATGGCCCTTGAAGTAGGTCCGCCAGAAGACCTCCGAGACGAATTTCTCCGCCCCCCGCTCCCCGAACGCGGACACCGCGGCCCGCGCCACCTCCTCCTCGGTCAGGAGCCGGCGGCGCAGGTAGGGCGAGAGGCACGAGGTCGTCGGCGCCCCGTCCCGGCCGGGATCGGTGTTGCGGTCGGCGGCGTAATCGGCGCCGGGGCCGGACAGGAAGGCGGCGAGGCGGTCGAGGCCGGCGGCTCGGGTCATGGCAAGATGGGACATGACGCGAAAACTAGTCCGGGCGCGACGCGCGCCAGGGGGCGGCGGACGTCCGGCGGCCGGGCTGGGCGGATCGGCCGCAACCGGCCGGCGTCACGGCTCTCCCGGCAGGGCCGAGGCCTCCAGGCGCCGGGCCGTGCGGCCGAGCAGGGCCTCCCGCAGCCGCAAGGTGTCGCCACGGGCCAGCATCCCGGCGAAGCGGTGGCGCAGGGCGGCGCAGCCGGGCGCGTGGCCGTGCAGGGTCGAGGCGGCGGCCAGGAGCGGCGTCGGGCGGGCCCGCGCGGCGAGGGGCGCCGGCCCGGCGAAGGCCCGGTCGAGGAGGCCTCCCAGGCGGCCGAGTCCCCTGCGATCCGGAAGGGCCTCGGCGGCGGCCACGAGATCGCCGTCCCGCCCGACCGCGCGGCAGGCCTCCTCGCTGCCGCTCGCCGCCATGGCGTCGAGAACGAGGCGGCCGAGATCCGCCATGGTGGCGTCGTCGGTGCCGAGGAAGGCGGTCCGGATCGCGCCGGCGGCCTCGGCCCGGATGAGGTCCAGCCCCTCGCTCTCGCTGCGGCCCTGGCGGTAGGCGTCGCGGTAGCGGGCGGCGATCCCGTCGAGCACCCCCGGCCGCTGCGCCGCGAACGGCGCGAGGAGGTCAACGGCGCGAAGCACCGCCGCGCGGGCGCCGGCGAGGGAATCGTCGTCGTCGAGGGTCGAATCCGGCAGGTCGCCCGGCCCGACCACCCGGGTGACGACGCCTGCGGCGCGCAGCCGCGCCGCGTCGGGGATCCAGATGTCGCGGGACGGCGTGCCGAGGGCCTGGTCGACGAAGTCGGGCTCGAGGCCGGCGGCGAGGTAGCGGCCGCGCTCCTCGGTCGAATCGACCTGGACCATGCTGCCGAAGGCGCCCGGCTCGTAGGGGGCGTGGAAGCCGAGCCGGCTGTCCTCGACGATCAGGCGCTCGCGGCCGCGCACGAAGGCGAGGGTGCAGGCCGAGACGCAGTAATCCGGCACGTAGGTGACGAGACCCCGCTCGGCCACCAGCTCGCCGATCGCCGCCCCCTCGTCGACGAGCCCGCCGTCGCTGGTCAGGTGCAGGCGGACCACGCCCGGGTTGGCGTCGAGCACGCGGCGCAGCCGCGCGGCGGCACCGTCGTTGAGGTCGCCCCACAGGCGCACGTCGCGCCCGCCCGGGCCGAGGGTGATCCGGGTCGGCGGCTCGTCGGGCGCGGTGTCGGGGGGAGCCTCGGCGGGGCGGGGCAGGCCGGCGAGCGCCGGGATGCCGGCCCGGTCGGCGAGGCCGAGACCTGCGAGGACGACGGCCAGCATGCCGGCCCACACACCCACCCGCGCACCGGACCATGCCCGGCGCCGCCGCACATCCGCTCCCACCATCCCGGACCCCCATATGCCCGCTTTTCGCGATGCCTTACGGCTTGACCCCAGTCAGCCACATCGCCGGGGCGATGCGAAGACCCTGGGGCATGGGCAAGGGTCAGCAAGATCCGGGCCGAACTGCGGCCGGAGCATGGTTCGTTTCGTCAGTGCGGCCCGAGAGCGGACAGAGTTGTCGAAATGCGGCGACGCGGGAGAAACTTGCGCCTTGCCCCGCGCCACCATGTCGCTGTGGCGGCTATGCCTCAATCCTTCAGCGGATCATGGCCCCAGTTCATGAGGGAGTAGCGCCAGCGCGAGGTCTCGGCGTCCTTCTCCGGCCCGCCCTGGGCGCGATGACGTTTGACGTAGGACGCGACCTTGCGCATGTCGGCGTAGTCCTCGTCGGTGAGGTCGGCCTTCTTGGTGTGCTTGATCTCGACGATTCGGCGGCCCTGGTGATGGCCGACCGATTCGCCGCCCTTGGCGCTCTCCTTCTTGGCGCCGTCGCTCCAGCCGACCGAGCGGCTCTCCTCGGTGTCGAGCCATTTCTCGAGCTCGCCCGGGCTCATGTTCACCGCCTCGCGGAAGGCCGTCCAGGTTTCCTCATGGTCGCTCTTGTCATGATCCTCCCGGGATGCCGCCTGCTTGCTCATGCGTCGTCTCCTGCTCGAATCCGGTCGCGCATCAACGTCGCGGACGCCCCGGCGTTCGTCGTCACGCGGGGATCTTCGGCAGGCCGCGGGGCGGGCCGCCAGCGGAGCGGCCCCGCGTCGCCGGTTCCCGCGTCATTCGCCCCGCCCGACCGGTGACCGTCCCGGCGAATGATGCTTAGGCTCGGCCGCAGAAGCTCATCCGGATGCGCCCGCCATGACCGACACCGACGAACTGCTCCACGAGGTCGACGAGGCGGGCATCGCCCGCATCACCCTCAACCGGCCGCAGGCGCGCAACGCCCTGACCTTCGCGATGTACGAGCGGCTGCACGGCCTCGCCGAGGCGATCGATGCCGATCCGGCGGTCCGCGCGGTGGTGATCCAGGGCGCGGGCGGGCGCGCCTTCGCGGCCGGCACCGACATCGCCCAGTTTCGCACCTTCTCGACCGCCGAGGATGCGCTCGGCTACGAGCGCTTCATGGACCGGGTGCTCGGCGCGCTCGAGCGCTGCCGCAAGCCGACCATCGCGGCGATCGCCGGGGCCTGCACCGGCGGCGGCGCGGCGATCGCCGCCACCTGCGACCTGCGCATCGCCACCCGCGACGCCCGATTCGGCTTTCCCATCGCCCGCACGCTCGGCAACTGCCTGTCGGTCGCCAACCTGCGCCGGCTCTCGGCCCTCGTCGGGGCTGCCCGGGTCAAGGAGATGATCTTCACCGCGCGCCTCGTCGAGGCCGAGGAGGCGCGGGCGATCGGGCTGGTGAGCGAGGTGGTGGAGGATGCCGCGGCTCTGGCCGAGCGGGCGACCACCCTGGCGCATCTGGTGGCCGGGCATGCGCCGCTGACGCTCGCCGCCACCAAGGAGGGCCTGCGCCGCGTGCGCGACGAGGCGCCGTCCGAGGCCGGGGACGACCTGATCCTCAGTTGCTACACGAGCGCGGATTTCCGCGAGGGGATGGAGGCGTTCCTGGGCAAGCGCCCGCCGCGCTGGACCGGGCGCTGACCCCTTCGCGAGGCGTGCCTATCCGGGCACCATCCCGTCCGGCAGCGCCATCGCGTGGTCGGCGATGGCGCCGGGGCGGGTGATCCACACCGCGTCCCGGGCCTCGGCGATGTGCGCGAGCGCCCGCCGCAGGGGCCGCAGCCGGTGCGGCTGGCCGACGAGGTAGGGATGGAGCGAGATGCCCATCACCAGCGGGGCGGCCTCGGCGGCAGCGCGCATCTCCTCGAAGGTGTCGACGATCATCTCGGCGAATTGCGCGCCGGAATCCTTGCGCCCGACGATCGACGGGATGTCGTTCAATTCCTGCGGGTAGGGCACCGACAGGATGCGGCCGCCGCCGCGGGTCGTGAACCAGGTCGGCTGGTCGTCGTGGCACCAGTCGAGGAGGTAGCGGTAGCCGGCCTCGGCGAGGAGGTCCGGGGTGGCGCGGCTCTGCGAGATCCAGGGCCCGAGCCAGCCGGCCGGCGCCTTGCCCTCGGCCCGGGCCAGGACCGCGGTCGCCTCGGCGATCAGCGCCCGCTCCTCGTCCTCGGGCAGGGTGCCCTGGCGCTCGGCGTTGCTGCGGCCGTGGCCGACCACCTCGTCGCCGCGGGCGCGAAACACCTCCATCAGGCCGGGGCACTCGGCGTAGATGCGGCTGTTGACCAGGATCGAGGCCGGCAGCGACAGCGCGTCGAACAGCTCCGCCAGGCGGAAGACGCCGACGCGGTTGCCCCAGTCGCGCCAGGCGTAGTTCAGCACGTCGGGCTGCGGCCCGCCCGGGGCCAGCTCGGCCCCGAGCCCGCCGCCGAACGCGAAGCACTCGACGTTGAGGGCGACGTAGACCGCCAGCCGCTTCCCTCCGGGCCAGTCGTAGACCGGGCGTTGCGGCAGGGGGCTGTAGCCGTAGCGCCCGTGCGGGCGGGTCTCGTCGCTCATCCGTGTCTCCGTGCCGGTCAGGGCTGCTTGGGGGGCGCCGGCGCCTCGGCCGGGGCGGCGGGCAGCAGGATGCCCGGGACGACCTTGCCCTCGGGACCGTATTCGCCGGCCACCGCCAGGCAGGCGGCCTCGCGGTTCTGCATCATCTGGTTCGACATCAGGGTGAAGATCGTCTGGACCTTGGTGCCGAAGGGCCCGCGCGGCGGGCGCACGTCGTCGATCGTCACCTGGTAGCGCGCGAGCAGCGCCTCGAACGCCTCGGTGCCGATGCGGTAGCCGCAGACGTTGGCCGCCGCGAAGATATAGGCCGCCGTCTCCAGCGCCCGCGGCGGCGGCGCATTGCGGATGCCCTGGGCCGAGGCCCCGCCGCAGGCGAGCGCGAGAAGGGCGCCGGTGAGGGCGGGCAGGCGGGAGAGGCGCATCGGCAAACGAATCCTCCGGCAGGGACGGCCCGGTCTACGGCCGGGCTCGCTCGACACGAGGCGACATAGCGCGACCCCACCCGGGTGCCAGGGCGGGTATCCCCGTCGTCCCTGGGCACGTCTGTCGGCGTGATGCGGTGCACGCCGCCGCCCGGCGTCCTATAACGGGGGCGGGACCCGCACCGCGCCGTCCGGTCGCCTGCCAGGGGGCATGCGGCTTGCCCCGGCGCGGATCGCGGCGCCCCCGACCGCCTCCGCGACCCGAGCCCCCCCGTGCCCCGTTCCGCCCGATGAAGCCCGTCCCGATCCGCCGCGGGACCCTGCGCGAGCCCGGCCCCGACCTCGCCCGGCTGCCGATGGCCCCCGACCTCACCGGGATCAGCGTGATCGAGGGCCTGCGGGCGGCCCTGGCCTTCGGGTCGATCATCCTGCTGCACACCTGGCTCGCCTGGCCGCCGCTCCTCACCATGGCGCTCGCCGCCAACCTGACCTGCTTCTGCGACATCGGCGGGCCGATCCGGCCGCGGCTGCGGGCGCTCCTCGCCTTCGCGGGCCTCGGCGGGCTGTTCTGGGGCGCCTTCGGGGTGATGGAGGGCTACGGTCCGGCCCTGGTGCTGCCGGTCGCGCTCGCGGTCATCTTCTGCTGCACCTTCGCGCGGGTCTGGGGCGTGCCGGCCCAGACCGTCGGCAACGTGCTGGTGGTGGTGCTCTGCCTCGCCCTCGACCGCGCGCTGAGCCCGCACCAGGGCGTCGTCGTCGCTGCGATGTTCTGGGCCGGCGGGCTCTGGGCGGCCTTCCTCGCACTCGTGGTGTGGCGGCTCCACCCCTACCGCCCGGCCCATGCGGCGATCGGGGACGTCTGGCGCGGCCTGTCGCGCCTCGCCCGCGACCTGCGCCGGCTCGCGGGCGAGGCGCAGGAGACCGGCCCCGCCATCTGGGAGGCCCATGCCCGCGGCCACCGGCGGGCGGTGCGCGACGCGATCGAGGCCGCCCGCACCCTGGTGCTCGACCTCGCCCGCAGCCGGGCCCGCCTGTCGGAGCGCAACGCCCGGGCGCTGATCCGGCTGGAGGCCGCCGAGCAGCTCTTCGGCACGATGATCGCCCTGTCGGACCACCTCGAGCGCGCGACCCCGGCGCAGCGGGCCGAGGCCGCGCGCCTCCTGCGCCTCCTGCCGCCGGCCCTGAAGGTGCTGTCGCGGGCGATCCGGCGCGACCGGCCGGTGGACCTCGCGCGGATCGAGCGGGCACTGGCCCGGGCCAGGCCCGGTCCGGGAGCCGATCCGGCCCTGCGGCGGATGGCCGAGCGCATCCTCGACCGGGTGCGGATCGGCGCCAAGCTGTCGGGGCCGGAGGACCTGGCCGGCGGCGGCGGGCTCGCCGGGTCGCCGGCCCTGCCCTGGCGCGAGACCGTGCTGCAGCCGCTTCGCGCCAACCTCACCTGGTCCTCGGCCAACCTGCGCCACGCCGTGCGGGCGACCGTCGTGGCGCTGCCGGCGCTTGCCGTCACCGCCTGGTGGCCCGGCCCGTTCACCCACTGGCTCACCATCACGGTGGTGCTGACGATGCAGCCCTTCTACGCCGCCACCTGGCAGCGGGCGCTGGAGCGGGTCGGCGGCACGGTGCTGGGCGGGCTGATCGGGGCGGTGCTGGCGTTCTACGCCACCTCGCCGCCGGTCCTCGCCGCCATGATGGTGCCGCTCAGCGTCCTCGGCTTTGCCGCGCGGGGGGTCAGCTACGGCACCTTCATCGCCTGCCTGACGCCGCTGGTCGTGGTGCTGGTGGAGCTCGTCGAGCCCGGGCACTCGTCCTGGGAGATCGTCGGGATGCGGGCCCTGTTCACGGTGCTGGGCGGGGCGGTCGCGGTGCTGGCGGGCCTGCTGCTGTGGCCGCTCTGGGAGCCGGCCCGGGTGCGCGATGCGCTCCGCACCGCCCTCGAGACCCATGCCCGCTACGCCGACGCCGTGGTGGCGGAGCGCCTGGGGGAGGCCCAGTCCGCCGCCGCCGAGGCCGCCGCCCGGGCGGCGGGGCTCGCCAGCAACAACCTGGAGGCCGCGCTCTCCCGCGCCTTGCAGGAGCCGCGCCGCCGCGGCCATGCCCGCATCGAGGCCGCGATGGTCGCCGACGCCACGCTCCGCCGCATGGCCGGGCGTTTGGCGATCCTGCGCCACGAGCCGGAGCCCGCGGGCGCCGAGGCCGCGACGTGGCGGGCCTGGCGCGACTGGCTGTCCCGGGCGCTCGCCGCCACCGCCGCCGGCGAGCGGCTGCCGCCGAAGCCCGAGCAGGCGGAGTCGACGGCGTTCGGGCGCATCGCCGCGCAGATCGAGCTTCTGGCCGGGACGCTGAAGCGGGCCGGGATCGGCGCCCGGGAGGCCGGCGGCTGACGTCCGGCCATTCCGATCGCCGCGGGGCCCCCCGTCCTTGACGAGAGGCACGCGACGCGAAACGCGATCACGGCCGACGGGGAGGACCCGATCGGCAACGATCCGTTACTCCCGCCGGAGCAGGAACACCCCCTGCGTACCGACGAGGTTCCACACCCACCAGGGGAGCGCGAAGCGCATCGGGTGGCCCGAGGCGTCGAGCGCCGAGGCGCGCTCGATCCGGGCGCCGACGAGGCGGCACAGGCCCACGAAGTCCCGGATCGTGCAATGGTGGATGTTCGGGGTCTCGTACCAGGGATCCGGCAGGGTGTCGGTCACCGGCATCCGGCCGCGCAGCATCAGCTCGCTGCGCACCCGCCAATGGCCGAAATTCGGGAACGACACGATCGCGTGGCGGCCGATCCGCAGGAGGTGCTCCAGCACCGCCTTGGGCTGGCGCGTCGCCTGGATCGTCTGCGACAGGATCACGTAGTCGAAGGCGTCGTCCGGGTAGGCGGCGAGGTCGGTGTCGGCGTCGCCCTGGATCACCGGCAGGCCGTGGGCGAGGCACGCGTTGACGCCCTGACGCGAGAGCTCGATGCCGCGGCCGTCGACGCCGCGCCGGTCGCGCAGGAGCGCGAGCAGCGAGCCGTCGCCGCAGCCGACGTCGAGGACCCGGGAGCCGGGCTCGACGAGGTTGAGCATCACCAGGTGGTCGATGCGCGAGGAGCCGGTGGCGTCCTGGGGCAGGATCGCGGGGGCGAGCGGGGCGGAGGCGTTCACAGGCCGCGCTCCCGGGCGGCGGCCGCGATGAAGCCCCTGGCGGCCGAGGTCATCGCCGGCTCGTCGAGCAGGAAGGCGTCGTGGCCCTTGTCGCTCTCGACCTCGACGAAGGCGACCGGCGCCGCCGCCGCGTTGAGGGCGTGGACGATCGCCCGCGAATCGGCGGTCGGAAACAGCCAGTCGGAGGTGAAGGACATGATGCAGAACCGGGTTTTGGTGCCCCGGAAGGCGTTGGCGAGCACGCCGCCGTGGTCGGCGGCGAGGTCGAAATAGTCCATCGCCCGGGTCAGGTAGAGGTAGGCGTTGGCGTCGAAGCGCTCGACGAAGGTGATGCCCTGGTGGCGCAGGTAGCTCTCGATCTGGAAGTCGGCGTCGAACGAGAAGGTCGGGGCGTCCCGGTCCTGCAGCCGGCGGCCGAACTTGCGGTGGAGGGCGGGCTCCGACAGGTAGGTGATGTGGGCGCCCATCCGGGCGACGCCGAGCCCCTTGGCGGGACGCGTGCCGACGTCGAGGTAGCGCCCGCCATGCCAGTTCGGATCGGCGAGGATCGCCTGGCGGCCGACCTCGTGGAAGGCGATGTTCTGGGCCGAGTGGCGCGCGCCCGTCGCGATCGGCATGGCGGCGAAGACCCGTTCGGGGTAGCTCGCCGCCCATTGCAGCACCTGCATCCCGCCCATCGAGCCGCCGATGCACAGGAAGAGGTCCTTGATGCCGAGCCGGTCGAGCAGCATCGCCTGCCCGCGCACCATGTCGCGGATCGTCACCAGCGGGAAGTCGAGCCCGTAGGCCCGGCCGGTCGCCGGGTCGAGGGAGGCCGGTCCCGTCGTGCCCATGCACGACCCGACGACGTTGGCGCAGATCACGAAGTAGCGGTCGGTGTCGACCGGCTTGCCGGGGCCGACCAGGCGCTCCCACCAGCCGGGCTTGCCGGTGACCGGGTGGGTGTTGGCGACGTGCTGGTCGCCGGTCAGCGCGTGGCAGACCAGCACCGCGTTGCTGCGTTCGGCGTTGAGCGTGCCGGCGGTCTGGTAGGCGATCTGCCAGGGCGCCAGCTCCACCCCGGCATCCATCATCAGCGGCGCGTCGGGCCCGAACTGGGCGACGGGGCTCGTCGGCTCGACCGCCTGGGAGGCGGCCTCGGTCCCGGGCTTCAGGAGAGGTGTGGCCATGCTTCTCACGGGGCTGGCGCCGGATGGCGGGCGTTAACGAAAAATCCGGAAGTCGTTCGTTCTCCAAACCGGACCGGCCGTTAAAGCGTCCGAAATTTCCGCTTCAACGGACGAAAGAGGTAGGGCTTCGCTGTCGCGCCGTCAATCGACGGAAGAACGATCTCCGGAGGCCCGCACGATGCCGGCCCTGGCCCGCGGACGGCGGCGGTCGTAAGACGGATCTTCCTGCCGCCTCATCCCGCGAAGCCATGACGTCGCCCCCGCCCACCGACCTCGCCGCCCTCCGGGCCGACATCGACCGCATCGATTCGGCGATGCACGACCTCCTGATGGAGCGCGGCCGGATCATCGACCGGCTGATCGCCGTCAAGAAGACCTCCGCCTCCGGCTCGGCCTTCCGGCCCGGCCGCGAGGCCTCGATGATGCGCATGATCGCCGAGCGCCACCAGGGGCTCCTGCCGCTCGACACCGTGGAGGGGATCTGGCGCGTCATCATCGCGACCTTCACCTACGTGCAGGCGCCGTTCGCGGTCCATGCCGACGTCTCGGGCGGCGACGCGCCGATGCGCGATTCGGCCCGGTTCCATTTCGGCTTCACGGTGCCGTACCGGCCCCATCCGAGCGCGGCGGCGGTCATCGCCGCGGTCGCCGCCTCGCGGGGGGATCTCGGGGTCTTTCGCCTCGACCAGGGTGTGACCGCCGGGGCCTGGTGGCGCCAGCTCGCGGGACCGGGGCGCCCGAAGGTGATCGCCCGGCTGCCCTTCATCGAGCGGCCCGGCCACCCGGCCGGCACGCCGGTTTTCTGCGTCGCCAAGCCCCTCGACGACCCGAGTGCGGCCCAGCGCGACTGGGTGCTCTACGCCGCCCGGTTCGAGCGCTGGCGCGACGAGGCGATGGAGGCCGTCGAGGCGCTCGGTGGCGAGGTGGTGGCGAGCGCCGGCGTCAGCGGGGGGCTGAGTCAGCTCCTGGCGCTGCCCGGCGACGTGAGCCCGGAGGAGGCGCAGGCGGCGCTCGCGAAGGCCGGGGCGACGCCTGGTGCCTTCGAGGAGATCGGCAGCCACGCGGCCCGGTTCCGGGTGGGGGCGGCGTAAAAAAGAATGGCGCGGGTTCCCCCTCCCCCCTCTGCGGGGGAGGGTGCCCGGCGGAGCCGGGCGGGAGAGGGGCAGCGCGACGCTGATTCAGTTCGCGCCCGTCAGAACGGTTCAGTGTTATCCGGAAGCGGCGTGCCCTCTCCCGGCCCCTGCCGACGCAGGGTCCACCCTCCCCCGCAGAGGGGGAGGGAGTAACCGGCGCCATTTTCCCCGACAGTCCTGCCCACAAGGGGGAAGGGAGACAGATCAGGCCGACACCCCGAGGCGCCGGTTCAGCCCGAGCGCCCCCAGCGTGCAGACCGCACCCGAGAGCAGGTAGACGCCGACCCACGGCAGCCCGAGATGGCTCGAGGCGTAGAGCGCGACGAGCGGCGCGAAGCCGGCGCCGACCAGCCAGGCGAGGTCCGAGGTCAGGGCCGAGCCGGTGTAGCGGTACTTGGTGCCGAAGTTCTCCGCGATGGCGCCCGAGCTCTGGCCGTAGGCGAGGCCGAGCAGCGCGAAGCCGACGACGACGAAGATCGTCTGCCCGGGCATGCTGTCGCCGAACAGCAGCGGGGCGATGATGCTGCCCAGCGCGAACAGGCCGATCAGGGCGGCGGCGAGCGCGATGGTCGAGCGCCGGCCGATCTGGTCGGCGATCAGGCCCGACATGACGATGGTCATCGTGCAGATGACGGCGCCGGCGAACTGCACCATCAGGAACTCGCCGACCGAGCGGCCGGTGAACAGGTTGATCCAGCTGACCGGGAACACCGTGACGAGGTGGAACAGGGCGTAGCAGGCCAGCGGCACGAAGGCGCCGACCAGGATGTTGCGGCCGCTCGCCCGCACCGTCTCGACAACCGGCTCGGGCTCGAGCTCGTCGGCCTCGAGCAGGCGGCGGAATTCTTCCGTCGCGACGAGGCGAAGCCGCGCGAACAGGGCCACGACGTTGATGGTGAAGGCAACGAAGAACGGGTAGCGCCAGCCGAAGCCCATGAAGTCGGCATCCGACAGCTGGAGCTGGAAGAACGCGAACAACCCGCTCGCCAGCATGAAGCCGACGGGCGCGCCGAGCTGCGGCAGCATCGCGTACCAGCCGCGGCGGGTCTTGGGAGCGTTGAGGGCCAGCAGCGAGGCGAGCCCGTCCCAGGCGCCGCCGAGCGCCAGGCCCTGGCCGATGCGGCACAGCCCGAGCAGCACCGCCGACCAGTGGCCGATGGTCTCGTAGCCCGGCAGGAAGGCGATGAGGCAGGTCGAGAGGCCGAGCAGGAACAGCGCGATGGTGAGCTTGGTCGCCCGGCCGTAGCGCCGGTCGATCGCCATGAACAGCACCGAGCCGATCGGGCGGGCCACGAAGGCGAGGGCGAACAGCCCGAAGGAATAGAGCGTGCCGGTCACCGCGTCCGCCCACGGGAACACGAGGCGCGGGAACACCAGCACGCAGGCGAGGCCGAACACGAAGAAGTCGAAGAACTCCGAGGTGCGGCCGATGATGACCCCGAGGGCGATCTCGCCGGGGGCGACGTGGCCGGGCTCCGACGAGGCCAGGCGGGCGTCCCGTTCCGGCTTGGAGGAGGAGGCGGCGGCAGCGTCCGCCGAGATCGTGGCCATATCGGAATCCTGCTCCGTCACTCTACGAAGGTCTCTTCCTTAGAGGAGAACCGGCCGTTTGGGGGCCTGGACAAAACGTCCAATCCCGCGGGGGCCGCGGTCGGCGTACAGGACAGGAGCCGAAAGCTGATCGTCCGGGCTGCCCGTGAAACACTTGCGCCTCCTCCTCGTACTTCCGTTCATCCTCCTCACCGGAGGATGCAATATGGTGCTGCTCTCGCCGTCCGGCGACGTGGCGCTGCAACAGCGTAACCTGCTGATCGCCTCCACGGTGCTGATGCTCCTCATCATCGTCCCGGTGATGGCGCTCACGGTCGCCTTCGCCTGGCACTACCGCGAGGGCAACAAGAAGGCGGTCTACGATCCCGATTTCCATCACTCGACCGGGCTCGAGGTGGTGATCTGGTCGGCACCGCTCCTGATCATCATCGCGCTCGGCGCGCTGACCTGGCTCGGCACCCACCTGCTCGACCCCTACCGGCCGGTCAGCCGCATCAGCGCCTCGAAGCCGATCGTGTCGAGCGTCGGCGATCCGATGGTCTCGGGCAAGCCCCTGGTGGTCCAGGTCATCGCCCTCGACTGGAAGTGGCTCTTTCTCTACCCCGAGCAGGGCATCGCCTCGCTCAACGAGGTCGCCGCCCCAATCGACCGGCCGATCGAGTTCCGCATCACCTCCTCGTCGGTGATGAACTCGCTGTTCATCCCCGCGCTCGCCGGCCAGATCTACGCCATGCCGGGCATGCAGACGCGGCTCAACGCCGTGATCAACAAGATCGGCGACTACGAGGGCTTCTCGGCCAACTACAGCGGCGCCGGGTTCTCGCACATGCGCTTCACCTTCAAGGGCCTCGACGAGGGCGCGTTCAGCGCCTGGGTCGCCAAGGCCAAGCAGGACGGCGGCGGTCTCAACCGGGCCGACTACCTGAAGCTCGAGCGCCCGAGCGAGAAGGAGCCGGTGCGCTACTACAAGACCGTCGACGCCGACCTCTACGACGCGATCCTCAACATGTGCGTCGACCGCGCCAAGATGTGCATGCACGACATGGCGGCGATCGACGCCCGCGGCGGCGGCGGCCGCGAGGGCCTGCACAGCGTGATGAGCCTGACCTACGACAAGGCGGTGCGCCGCGGCACCGGGGCGACCCAGCAGGCGACCTTCGTCACCGCGCTCTGCACCCCGGCCGACGCCTACGGCCTCGGCAACGCCAAGACGGCCGCCGCCAACGCGACGCCGCGCCTGAACTGAGCCGCTTCCGCCGGACCGGTCACCGGTCCGGCGGCGACACTGACGCGGGAACGACGCGCCTCCCGGAACCGCCCCGCGCGGGTCCGCCAGGCCGGGCCCCCGACGACGCTACCTGCACTCCAGGCTGAACCATGAACTCCGAGCACAATCCGATCGAAGCCTACCCGCACTGGTGGCGGCTGCTGTTCGGCCGCTTCACCATCGAATCCCTGCCGCTCCACGAGCCGATCGTGGTGGTGACCTTCCTGGCGGTGGCGGTCGGCGGCCTCGCCGTCGTCGGCCTCCTGACCCGCTACCGGCTCTGGGGCCCGCTGTGGCGCGACTGGCTGACCAGCGTCGACCACAAGAAGATCGGGATCATGTACATGGTCCTCGGGCTCGTCATGCTGCTGCGCGGCTTTGCCGACGCGGTGCTGATGCGCTCGCAGCAGGCGCTCGCGCATGGCGGCGCCGAGGGCTTCCTGCCGCCGCACCACTACGACCAGATCTTCACCGCCCACGGCGTGATCATGATCTTCTTCGTGGCGATGCCGCTGGTCACCGGCCTGATGAACTTCGTGGTGCCGCTGCAGATCGGCGCCCGCGACGTCGCCTTCCCGTTCCTCAACAACTTCAGCTTCTGGATGACCGCCGGCGGCGTCGTGCTGACGATGATGTCGCTGTTCGTCGGCGAGTTCGCGGCCACCGGCTGGCTCGCCTATCCGCCGTTGTCGAACATCGCCTACTCGCCGAGCACAGGTGTAGACTACTACATCTGGGCGCTGCAGATCGCGGGTGTCGGCACGACGTTGTCGGGCGTCAACCTGATCGCCACCATCGTCAAGATGCGGGCGCCGGGCATGTCGATGATGAAGATGCCGGTCTTCACCTGGACCTCGCTCTGCACCAACGTCCTGATCGTCGCCTCCTTCCCGGTGCTCGGCGCGGTATTGGCGCTGCTCACCCTCGACCGCTACGTCGGCACCAACTTCTTCACGAACGATCTCGGCGGCAACCCGATGATGTACGTGAACCTGATCTGGATCTGGGGTCACCCCGAGGTCTACATCCTGGTGCTGCCGGCCTTCGGCATCTTCTCCGAGGTGACCTCGACCTTCTCGGGCAAGCGCCTGTTCGGCTACGCCTCGATGGTCTACGCCACGGTCGTCATCACCATCCTGTCCTACCTGGTCTGGCTGCACCACTTCTTCACCATGGGGTCGGGGGCGAGCGTCAACTCGTTCTTCGGCATCACCACGATGATCATCTCGATCCCGACCGGCGCGAAGATCTTCAACTGGCTGTTCACGATGTATCGCGGCCGGATCCGCTTCGACCTGCCGATGATGTGGACGGTGGCCTTCATGCTGACCTTCGTCGTCGGCGGCATGACCGGTGTGCTGCTCGCCGTGCCCCCGGCCGACTTCGTGCTGCACAACTCGCTGTTCCTGGTCGCGCACTTCCACAACGTGATCATCGGCGGCGTGCTGTTCGGCCTGTTCGCCGGCATCTACTACTGGTGGCCGAAGGCCTTCGGCTTCCGCCTCGACCCGTTCTGGGGCAAGGTCTCGTTCTGGTGCTGGGTCGTCGGCTTCTGGGTCGCGTTCACGCCGCTCTACATCCTCGGCCTGATGGGCGTGACCCGGCGCATGAGCTCGTTCTCGGGCACCGAGTACCAGCCGCTCTTCGTCATCGCGGCCTTCGGGGCGGCGATCGTCGCCTGCGGCATCGGCGCGATGCTGGTCCAGTTCGCCGTCAGCATCCTGCGGCGCGAGCAGCTGCGCGACCTCACCGGCGACCCGTGGGGCGGCCGCACCCTGGAATGGGCGACCTCCTCGCCGCCGCCGGCCTACAACTTCGCCTTCACGCCGATGGTGCATGACGGCGACGCCTGGTGGGACATGAAGAGCCGCGGCTACAAGCGTCCGCTGGAGGGCTACAAGGCCATCCACATGCCCAAGAACACCGGCGCCGGCCTCGTCATCTCGGCCATCGCCACCGTGTTCGGCGTCGCCATGGTGTGGCACGTCTGGTGGCTCGCGGCGCTCACCTTCGTCGGCGTGATCGCGGCCGCCATCACCCACACCTTCAACTACGACCGCGACTACTACATTCCCGCCGACGAGGTGACGCGGAGCGAGGACGAGCGCACCCGCGCGCTCGCCACCGCCCCGGCCGCCACCCCCGTCGGAGCCTGAGGACCCCGCCATGGCACAGTCACAGACGGTCACGGCGAGCGACGCCGAGCTGCACTTCTACGTCGCCGACGAGCACGGTCACGCCGAGGGCGGGACCATGCTCGGGTTCTGGCTCTACCTGATGAGCGACTGCCTGATCTTCGCGATCCTGTTCGCGACGTACGGCGTGCTCGGACGGAACTACGCGGCGGGCCCGTCCGGCGCGGACCTGTTCGACCTCAAGCTCGTGGCGGTGAACACCTCCATGCTCTTGTTCTCCTCCATCACCTACGGCTTCGCCATGCTGGAGATGGAGAAGGGCGACCAGCGTATGACCCAGCGCTGGCTCGCGGTCACGGGCGCCTTCGGCCTCTGCTTCATCGGCCTCGAGCTCTACGAGTTCGCCCACCTGATCCACGAGGGCGCCACGCCCCAGCGCAGCGCCTTCCTGTCCTCGTTCTTCACCCTGGTCGGGACGCACGGCGTCCACGTCACCTTCGGGCTGATCTGGCTCGTGACCCTGATGGTGCAGGTGCACCAGCGCGGCCTGATCCCGGCCAACCGCCGCCGCCTGATGTGCCTGAGCATGTTCTGGCACTTCCTCGACGTGATCTGGATCGGCGTCTTCACCTTCGTCTACCTGATGGGGTCCCTGAAATGAGCGCCCGCGCTCCCGTCTCCGACAACGTGCACGTCGAGGTCGTCCACGACCATCACGAGGCCGGCCACGGCAGCCGGCGGGAATACATCACCGGCTTCGTCCTGTCGGTGATCCTGACGGCGATCCCGTTCTGGCTGGTGATGGCGGAGGTCTTTTCGGACTCCCGCGTCACCTCGCTGGTCATCATGGCCTTCGCGGTGGCGCAGATCGTGGTCCACATGGTCTACTTCCTGCACATGAACGCGCGGTCGGAAGGCGGCTGGACCATGATGGCGCTGATCTTCACGGTCGTGCTCGTGGTGATCGCGCTCTCGGGCTCGCTCTGGGTGATGTACCACCTCAACACCAACATGATGCCGATGTCGCCCGGCGACATGCGCAACATGCCGTGACGGTGGCCGACGGCGACCTCGCGAACCCTGCCGGGGCGGCCGCGCCGCCCCGGTCCAAGCGCTTCCTCCTGGTCGCGCTCTGCCTCCTGGCGACGACCATGTTCGTCGCCCTCGGCATCTGGCAGGTCGAGCGCCGGGCCTGGAAGCTCGACCTCATCGCTCGCGTCGAGGCGCGGCTCGCCGCCCCCCCGGTTCCGGCACCGGGCCGCTCCGACTGGCCACGGATCACCCGCGACGCCGACGAGTACCGGCGGGTGACGGCGACCGGCCGCTTCCTGCCCGACCGCGCCGTGCGCACCACGGCCTTGACCGAGAAGGGCGCCGGCTCCTGGCTCCTCGTGCCCCTCGTCACACCCGCCGGCGACACGATCCTGGTCAATCGCGGTTTCGTGCCGCCCGACTGGCGGGCGCCGGCCGGGGACGGGGAGGGGACCGTGACGGTCACCGGGCTCCTGCGCCTTCCCGAGCCCGGCGGCGGCTTCCTGCGCAGCAACGACCCCGCCCACGACCGCTGGTACTCGCGCGACGTCGCGGCGATCGCCGCCGCCAAGGGTCTCGGGGACGTGGCGCCCTACTTCATCGACGCCGACGCCTCCGGCAACCGGCCGGGCGAGCCGGTCGGCGGCCTGACCGTGGTGACGTTTCGCAATCACCACCTGATCTACGCGCTGACGTGGTTTGGCCTCGCCCTGATGGCGGGCTATGCGGTCTATCGGCTGCTGCGCGAACTGTGAGGCGGGTGTCTTCCGGGTGATGAAGTCGATGTCGGGCGCGCGGGCGAACGGGACAGCCATGACCGACTGGGCGGAACTCCGCCGCACCGCCCGCGCCGCCCTGATCTCGGCCGCCCGGCACCTCGGCATCGGCTCGCTGGCGGGCCTCGGCGAGGCGGGGCCGTCCGACGACGACCAGGATGGCGGCCGGCAGAACCTGCTGCTGCTCGTGCAGCTGCGCTGGATCGCGGTGGCGGGCCAGGTCGTCACCATCGCGGTGGCGCAGGCGGGCCTCGGCATCGCCCTGCCGCTCGGGGCGATGGCGGTGGTGCTGGCCGGTCTCGTGCTCCTCAACCTCGTCAGCCTCGCCTGGATCGCCCGCGGCGGCCCCGTCACCGAGGCGACGCTGTTCGTCGCGCTCCTCCTCGACGTCGCCGCGCTGACGGTGCAGCTCTCGCTGAGCGGCGGCGCCACCAACCCGTTCACCTCGCTGTTCCTGCTCCAGCTCACCCTGGCGGCGGTGCTGCTGAGCAGCCGGGCGACGATCGGCCTCGTCGCGCTCACCACCGCGGCGCTCGGCGTGCTGATGCTGGCCTACCGGCCGCTGGTGCTGCCGCAGGGCGAGGGCGAGACCGAGCTTTTTCGGCTCTATCTCGTCGGGATGCTGGTGAGCTTCGTCATCGACGCGGCGCTGATCGCGGTGTTCGTCACCCGGATCTCGCGCAACCTGCGCCGGCAGGATGCCCGTCTCGCCGCCCTGCGCCAGCGCGCGGCGGAGGAGGACCACATCGTCCGCATGGGGCTCCTGGCCTCGGGCGCCGCGCACGAGCTCGGCACGCCGCTCTCCTCCCTCTCGGTCATCCTCGGCGACTGGCGCCGGATGCCGGAGCTCACCGCCTCGCCCGACATCGCCCGCGAGATCGGGGAGATGCAGGAGGCGGTCGGGCGCTGCAAAGCGATCGTCACCGGCATCCTGCTCGCCGCCGGGGCCGCCCGGGGGGAGGCGCCGCACCTCACCACCGTGCGGGGCTTCGTCACCGAGCTCGCCGGCGACTGGCGCCGGATGCGCTCCTGCTTCTGCCTCCAGGTCCGCGACGAGTTCGGCGAGGACCAGGAGATCGTCTCCGACACCGCCCTCAAGCAGGTGCTGTTCAACGTCCTCGACAACGCCCTCGACCTGTCGCCGACCTTCGTCGAGCTGGTGCTCCTGCGCGACGGCGACACCCTGCGGCTCTCGGTCACCGACCGCGGCCCGGGTTTCGCGCCCGAGATGCTGGCGCGCCTCGGCCAGCCCTATACATCGAGCAAGGGCCGCCTCGGCGGCGGGCTCGGGCTGTTCCTCGTCGTCAACGTCGTGCGCAAGCTCGGCGGCACGGTGGAGGCCCGCAACCGCAGCTATGGAGGCGCCGTCGTGACCATCAGCCTGCCGCTCGCGAGCCTGACGGTGTGAGATGGCCGACGAGGACCGCCTGCTCGTCATCGTCGAGGACGACGACCGCTTCGCCGCCACCCTGACCCGCTCGTTCGAGCGCCGCGGCTACACGGTGGTGAGCCTGCCGGGCCTCGCCCCCCTCGAGGCCCTGCTCGCCGAGCGCACCCCGACCTACGCGGTCGTCGATCTGAAGCTCAACGGCGAGTCGGGCCTCGCCTGCGTCAAGGCGCTGCACGACCATGATCCGGAGATCCTCACGGTGGTGCTCACGGGCTATGCCAGCATCGCCACCGCCGTCGAGGCGATCAAGCTCGGCGCCTGCCACTACCTGGCGAAGCCCGCCAACACCGACGACATCGAGGCGGCGTTCTCGAAGGCGGCGGGAGACGTCGACGTCTCCCTCGACGGCCGGCCGACCTCGATCAAGACGCTCGAATGGGAGCGCATCCACCAGACCCTGGTCGAGACCGACTTCAACATCTCGGAGACCGCCCGCCGGCTCGGGATGCACCGGCGCACGCTCGCCCGCAAGCTCGACAAGCAGCAGGTGAAGTGACCCGGCCCGTCCCGGGCCGCCAGCTTACGCGGCCTTGGGCTGCCTGCATGGCTGGGCCGTGCGGAATGCGGTTTCGCATTCTGGCGAAGGCGGCGCACCCGCGGTAACGTCCGGCCCGAAATGCAAGGAGGAGACGCCATGAACCCCCCGTCCGCCGCGGTCGCGACCCAGACCAACCTCAGCCCGGTGAAGCCCCATGAGGGCACCCGCGGCGCGTTCCGGTGGGACGACCCCTTCCTGCTCGACGACCAGCTCACCGACGACGAGCGCCTGATCCGCGATTCCGCCCGCAGCTTCGCCCAGGAGCGCCTGCTGCCCGGCATCGTCGAGGCCTATGCCGAGGAGAAGACCGACCGCTCGCTGTTCAACGCCATGGGCGAGCTCGGCCTTCTCGGCGTCACCCTGCCGGAGGAGTACGGCTGCGCCGGAGCAAGCTACGTCGCCTACGGCCTCGTCGCCCGCGAGGTCGAGCGGATCGATTCCGGCTACCGCTCGATGATGAGCGTGCAATCCTCGCTCGTCATGTACCCGATCTACGCCTACGGCGACGAGAGCCAGCGCAAGAAGTACCTGCCGAAGCTCGCCTCGGGCGAGTTCGTCGGCTGCTTCGGCCTGACCGAGCCGGATGCCGGCTCCGATCCCGCCGGCATGAAGACCCGGGCCGAGAAGATCGACGGCGGCTACCGGCTGTCGGGCGCCAAGACCTGGATCTCCAATTCCCCGATCGCCGACGTGTTCGTGGTCTGGGCGAAGTCCCCGTCGCACGACAACCAGATCCGCGGCTTCATCCTCGAGAAGGGGATGAAGGGGCTCTCGGCGCCCAAGATCAAGGGCAAGCTCTCGTTGCGCGCCTCGGTCACCGGCGAGATCGTGATGGACGGCGTCGAAGTGCCGGAATCGGCGCTGCTGCCCAACGTCTCGGGGCTCAAGGGGCCGTTCGGCTGCCTCAACCGGGCGCGCTACGGCATCTCCTGGGGCGCGCTCGGCGCGGCCGAGGATTGCTGGCACCGTGCGCGGCAATACACCCTCGACCGCAAGCAGTTCGACCGGCCGCTCGCCCAGACCCAGCTGGTGCAGAAGAAGCTCGCCGACATGCAGACCGAGATCGCGCTCGGCCTCCAGGGCTCGTTGCGGGTCGGCCGGCTGTTCGACGAGGGCCGGATGGCGCCGGAGATGATCTCGCTGGTCAAGCGCAACAATTGCGGCAAGGCGCTGGCGATTGCCCGTGAGGCGCGCGACATGCACGGCGGCAACGGCATCATGGGCGAGTACCACGTGATGCGCCACGCGCAGAACCTCGAGACGGTCAACACCTACGAGGGCACCCACGACGTCCACGCCCTGATCCTGGGGCGCGCCCAGACGGGCTTGCAGGCGTTCTTCTAGGATATTGTCCGACGAGGCGGATGCCGGTTCGTCGAAGAAAATGCGACGAAGCAAAGATTGAGAGCGCTTCGCGATTGCAACGCGATCGCAGAGCGCTCTAGTCCTCGATCGCCCGTCGCCAATAGTCCAGGCTCTCCGGGTTCACCGGGGAGCCTGCCTCCGCAACGAAGCCGAGGACGGCCTCGTGGAAGATCCGCGCCTCGCCGATCCCGGTAAGGTCGCGCAGCGCCGTGAGGGTGCGGGTGATGCGCAGGTGGTTGTGGTCGAAAGCCCGCCGCCAGCCCGTCGTCCCGGCGTAGAAGCGCAGCATCCGGTCGCGGGCGGCGAGCAGCCCGGCCCGCGCCGCCGGGTCGGCCCGGATCGCCGCGGCCTCCGCGGGCCCGAGCACCGGCGCCCCCGGCACCGCCCGGCTCGGCGCATCGAGCGGAAACAGCCACTGGATGAAGTCGTGCACGCCCTCGATCCGGGCGTCGTCGAAGGCCAGCACCTCGGCGAGGCGGCGCCCGCTCCCGTCGCGGCCGCGGCCGGCGAGGAAGGCGTGGACCGGTCCTGCATCCGCCTCGGTCATGCCTTGCGCCTCCCGCTGCCTTGCCGGGCCCGCTCGCCTTGTCGTGTCGATCTAAGGCGAGGCGCAGCGGCGCACAGGCGGCGCGGTCGCGCAATCGAGGCTGCAGTGCTGGCGCGCGCCGCAGAACCACGACAGGCTGCCGCTCTTGAGGCAGGCGCCGCCGCATTGCCGGTAGGCGCCGTAGATCGGCCGGACATAGACCGGCTCGGTCAGCGCCCGCGCCCGCTCCGCCCCCGGCATGGCGGACGCGGGCATCGCCGCGAGCGCGAGGAGGAGAAGGGTCGCGCTGGAGCGAAGGTCGATCATCACCGGGCCGCCGTGTGGAACGGCCCGATGATCGGTTCACCCGCGCGGCGGGTCGATTAAATTGCGCTTCATCGTTGCGCCGGCGAGATCGGTCAGGCGGCTTCCTTGCGCTCGGCCCGCGCCGCCTCCAGGGCCCGCACCCGCGGAATCACCTCGTCGCCGAAATACTTCACCTCCTCCTGGAAGTGCAGGAAGCCGAGGAGCGCGAGATCGGCACCGGCCTCCTTGAGCGCCAGGATGCGCTCGGCGATCTGGTCGGGCGTGCCGATCAGGTTGGTGCGGAAGCCGTCGTTGTACTGGACCAGGTCCTCGAAGGTGGAGTTCGCCCAGTTGCCCTCGCGCTCGGGCGAGGCGGCGCCGGCATTCTTCGCCTCGTGGCCGAAGGCGCGCACCGCGTCCGGGTCGGCCTGGTCGATGATGTCCTTCAGGACGGCGCGGGCCTCCTCCTCGGTGTCGCGGGCGATCACGAAGGCGTTGACGCCGACCTTCACGCTGCGTCCCTCGGCCTCGGCCTTGTGGCGGATGTCGTCGACCTGGAGACGAAGCTTGTCCGGGGTGGCGCCGTTGGTGAAGTACCAGTCCGAGACCCGGGCCGCCATGTCCCGCGCCGCCCGCGAGGAGCCGCCCTGGAAGATCTCGGGCAGCGGCTCGGCCGGCTTCGGCTTCAGGGTGTAGTTGCTGTAGCGGTAGAAATCGCCCCGGAAGGTGAAGTCGTCCTCGGTCCAGATCCCCCGCAGGGCCCGGATGAACTCCTCCGAGCGGCGGTAGCGCTCGTCGTGGTCGAGCCACGGCTCGCCGATCGCCCGGAACTCGCCCGAGAACCAGCCGCTGACGATGTTGACCGAGATGCGCCCGTGGGTGAGCTGCGAGATCGTGGCGATCTGCTTGGCGGCGATCGTCGGGTTCCACGGCCCGGGCAGGATCGCGGCGATCACCTTCAGCTTGTCCGTGGCGGCGAGCAGCGCGTGGCTGAAGGCGACCGATTCGTGCTGGTACTCGGCGCCGTAGCCGGCGGTGAAGCGGATCTGGGTCAGGGCGTAGTCGAAGCCGGCCGTCTCGGCGATGCGCGCCAGCTCGCGGTTGTAGTCGCCGTCCCAGCCCGTGCGCTGGGGGATCTTGCTGACGACGAGACCGCCGGAGACGTTCGGCACCCAGTAGGCAAAGCGAATCGGCTCGGGGGTTTGCTGCGTCATGGGCGGATCCTCGCTCGTCAATCTGAAGAAGAGCCGGCGCCGTCATGGTCGAACGGCGCGGTTGACCTTCAGTATCGAAGGCCGTTTCCGCGCCGTCAAAAGCATCGTCGTGCTTTTTTGCGGCCCGCGCGGGAAACCCGTTCTCTCGAACGGGGCTTGCGTGCGGACGATCTTCCGTCAGGCCTTCGGCCGCTCGCGGTTGCCGTATTGCGCCAGCTCCAGCCGGGCGATCGAGCGGTTGTGGACCTCGTCGGGCCCGTCGGCGAGGCGAAGCGTGCGGATGCGGGCGTAGGAATAGGCGAGGCCTGCATCGCTGCTGACACCGGCGCCGCCATGGGCCTGGATCGCGTCGTCGATGATCTTGAGCGCCATGCGGGGGGCCGCGACCTTGATCATCGCGATCTCGAGCTTGGCGCCCTTGTTGCCGACCTTGTCCATCATGTCGGCCGCCTTGAGGCAGAGGAGCCGCGTCATCTCGATGTCGGTGCGGGCCTCGCCGATGCGCTGCTCCCAGACCGAATGGTCGGCGATGCGCTTGCCGAAGGCGACGCGGGTCAGAAGGCGCTTGGCCATCTTCTCCAGCGCCTCTTCCGCGACGCCGATGGTGCGCATGCAGTGGTGGATGCGCCCCGGCCCGAGGCGCCCTTGCGCGATCTCGAAGCCGCGGCCCTCGCCGAGCAGCAGGTTCTCGGCCGGCACCCGGACGTCGTGCAGGATCACCTCGGCGTGCCCGTGCGGCGCGTCGTCGTAGCCGAAGACCGGCAGCATCCGCACCACCTCGATCCCGGGGGTGTCGAGGGGGACGAGGATCTGCGATTGCTGCTGGTGCAGGGGCGCGCTGGTGTCGGTCTTGCCCATCACGATCGCGACGGCGCAGCGCGGGTCGCCGACGCCCGAGGACCACCACTTGCGGCCGCTGATGACGTAGTGGTCGCCGTCGCGGCGGATCCTGGTCTCGATGTTGGTGGCGTCGGACGACGCCACGTCCGGCTCGGTCATCAGGAAGGCCGAGCGGATCTCGCCGGCCATGAGGGGGGTGAGCCAGCGCTCCTTCTGGGCCTTGGTGCCGTAGCGGTGCAGCACCTCCATGTTGCCGGTATCCGGCGCCGAGCAGTTGAACACCTCGGAGGCCCACTGGATCCGGCCCATCTCCTCGGCGCAGAGCGCGTAATCGAGGTTGGTCAGCCCGGCACCGCAGAAGTCGCCGTCGTCGTGATCGGGGGAGGGCGGCAGGAAAAGGTTCCACAGCCCGGCCTCGCGAGCCTTGGGCTTCAACCGCTCGATCACCGGCACCGGCTGCCAGCGGTCGGCGCCGAACGCCTCCATCTCGGCCTTGTAGGTCGGCACCGCGGGGCGGACGTGCTCGTCCATGAAGGCCCGGACCCGGTCGCGCCAGTGGCGTTGCCGCTCGGAGAGGGTGAAGTCCATGCGCGCGATCCTCCCGTGGCCGGGGTCTTCGGCCCCGGCATTCCCGGGCGGGAGCCTAGCGCCAACCGGCGCCGAGCAAAACCGTCTTTTCGAAAGAGGTGCGATGGGTGGGCAGGAGCGGGGCCGTACCGAGTTTTCGAAGGTGCCGCCGCTCGCTCGACTTGGCTCATCCCCTCGGTGTCATCCTGGGGCCGCGACAGCGGAACCCGGGATCCATAACCGCTGAGATTTCCGACTGAAGCGGGGCGCTGACCGCCTCATTCTCGACCGTCAGCGGTTATGGATCTCGGGTTCTCGACTTCGTTGAGCCCCGGGATGACATGACGGTTGTCGATCCTGTCCGGCCAGAACGATCCCGAGCGACCTTTCAGTCCCGATACACCCGCGCGTAGCGCCGCCCGAGCCCCGTCAGGATCTCGTAGCCAATGGTCCCGGCGTGGCGCCCCACCGTGTCGAGATCGAGCCCGTCGCCGATGAGCGTCGCGGGGGCGCCGCGGACCGCCGCCTCGGCGGGTGCACCGGTGACGTCGAGGATGATGAGGTCCATCGAGACGTTGCCGACGAAGGGGCAGCGCACGCCGCCGACCACCGCCTCGCCGCGGCCGGTCGAGGCGCGGGGAAAGCCGTCGGCGTAGCCCAGCGACAGGGTGGCGAGGCGGCGCGGTCCGGAGGCGGTCCAGCGGGCGTTGTAGCCGGCGGTCTCGCCGGCCGCGACCTCGCGGACCTGCAGGATCGTGGCCTCGAGCCGCACCACCGGCCGCATCGGATTGTCGTGCCCGGGCCGCGGATTGCCGCCGTAGAGCGCGTAGCCGGGACGCGCCAGGTCGGCGCGGCAGGAAGCGAGGAAGTCGCCCGACGAGTTGGCGAGCGAGGCCCGGACGCCCGGATAGGCGGCGCGCACCCGGGCGAACTCGGCGGCCTGATGGTCGGTGAGGGGGTCGTGCTCGACCTCGGCGCTGACGAGATGGCTCATCAGGAGGTCGATGCCGGCCTGTGCCACGACCGGATCGCCGGCGAGCGCCAGCCCCTCAGCGACCGAGAGGCCGAGGCGGTTCATGCCGGTATCGACGTGGAGCGCCGCTAAGCGGGTCGTGCCCTCGGCCCGATTCGCCGCCGCCCACTCGGCGACCTCCTCGCGCGACCCGAGCACCGGGCGGAGATCCGCCTCCCGGTAGGCGGGCGCGCTGCCCGGGGGAAAGCCGTTCAGCACGTAGATCGCGGCGTCCGGCAGGGCGGCCCGCGCACGCACGCCCTCCGACAGGTGGGCGACGAAGAAGGTGCGGCAGCCCTCCCGCCACAGGGCCGAGCCGGCCTCGGCGATCCCGCAGCCATAGGCGTCGGCCTTGATGACTGCAGCGGTCTCGGGGCACTCCGCGGCTTGCGCGAGAATCCGCCAGTTCGCCCGCAGGGCCGAGAGGTCGATGGTCAGGCGGCCGCCATGGCCGATGGGGCTCGATTCGCTCATGTGCCCGGTCTACCTCCCGCGACAAGCCCCGCCAAGGGAGGAGACCGAGGGCGCCTCACCGTAAGGGTAGGATTTGCCTCCGTCTCTGCCCGACGGCCTGATGTGGTCGCGCAGATGATTTTCCCATCCTACCCGCGACCTCATCCTGAGGTGTGACCGAAGGGAGCCGCGAAGGAGGTCTCCAGAAATCTCAGGGCTGTCGGGAGCCCTCCTTCGAGGCCCACTTCGTGGGCGCCTCAGGATGAGGTCGCGGATGGGAAATCCACCGGTCAAGTCAAGCGGGGCGTCAATGCGTATCGGGCAGCCGGTCGCCTTGTGCCAGGTTCGAGAACCGGGTGATCTCGGCGTCGAACTGGAGCTCGACGGTGCCGGTGGGGCCGTGGCGCTGCTTGCCCAGGATCACCTCGGCCTTGCCGTAGACGCGGTTCATCTCGGCCTCCCAGGTGAAGAACTCCTCGGTACCCTCGCGCGGCTTCTTGTTCTTGACGTAGTATTCCTCGCGGAACACGAACATCACCACGTCGGCGTCCTGCTCGATCGAGCCCGATTCGCGCAGGTCCGAGAGCTGGGGCCGCTTGTCGTCACGGGCCTCGACCTGGCGCGAGAGCTGCGACAGGGCGACGATCGGCACCGCCAGCTCCTTGGCGAGCGCCTTCATGCCGGTGGTGATCTCGGTCATCTCCTGCACCCGGTTCTCGCCCTTCTTCGACGAGCCGGAGAGCAGCTGGAGGTAGTCGACGACGAGCAGGTCGAGGCCGCGCTGGCGCTTCAGCCGTCGCGCCCGGGCCGCCAGCTGGGCGATCGAGATGCCGCCGGTCTGGTCGATGTAGAACGGGATCGTCTGCATGTCCCGCGCGGCGTCGGTGATCTTGTAGAACTCCTCGGGCCGGATGTCGCCGCGGCGGATCTTGTAGGAGGCGACGCCCGATTGCTCGGCGATGATACGGGTGGCGAGCTGCTCGGCCGACATCTCGAGCGAGAAGAAGCCGACGATGCCGCCGTTCTTGGTCGCGATCGAGCCGTCGGGCTGCTTCTCGCCGACATAGGCCTTGGCGATGTTGAACGCGATGTTGGTGGCGAGCGAGGTCTTGCCCATGCCGGGACGGCCGGCCAGGATGATCAGGTCCGAGGCCTGCAGGCCGCCCATCTTGGCGTCGAGGTCGGACAGGCCGGTGGCGATGCCCGAGAGCCGCCCTTCGCGCTGGTAGGCCTTGGCCGCCATGTCGACCGCCGCCGTCAGGGCGTCGGAGAATTTCTGGAAGCCGCCGTCGTACTTGCCGGTCTCGGCGAGCTCGTAGAGCCGGCGCTCGGTCGCCTCGATCTGCTCGCGCGGCGAGGTCTCGACCGGGGCCTCGTAGGCGCCGTTGACCAGGTCCTCGCCGATGGTGATGAGCCGCCGGCGCAGGGCCAGGTCGTAGATCGTGCGGCCGTAATGCTCGGAGTTGATGACCGTCGAGGCCTCGGCGGCGAGCCGCGCGAGGTACTGGCCGACGGTGAGGCCGCCGAGGTCGGCGTCGCCGAGATAGGTCTTGAGGGTGATCGGGCTCGCGAGCTTGCCGGCCTTGATCAGCGTGATCGACACCTCGTAGATCCGCCGGTGCACCTCCTCCATGAAGTGCTCGGGCAGCAGGAAGTCCGAGACCCGGTAGAACGCGTCGTTGTTGACCAGGATCGCGCCGAGCAGCGCCTGCTCGGCGTCGATGTTGTGGGGGGCGACGCGGTATTCCTGCTGCACCGGCTCGAGGTTCGCCGTCAGGGTGCTGGGGATGGCCATCCGGCGGGGCTCCAGGCGAGAGGGGTGAGACGCGGAAGTACGGGTGTCGGATCATAGCCGCTGCCGCGACCCGCGCACCGGCATCCTTGACCGAACCTTGCTTAACCGAGCCTTGCCCGGAAGCCCGTTGCCGGCTCCCGAAACGAAGGCGGGGCCCGCGACTCGCGCCGCGGACCCCGCCATGCTGGAACAAAGTGGGAACAAGTCAAGCCCGAAGCCCGGGCTTGTCCCCGCTGTCCCGGTTCTCCCGCCGTGGGCGGGAGAACTTTCGGGGATATCAGCGGTCGTCCGCGTCCGGGCCGGCCTCGGCCAGGGCGGCACCGACCTCGAGGCCGAGGTCGTCGAGGTTGAACTCCTCGCGGGTCGTGGTCGACTCGCCGCGGGCCTGGCGCTCGGCCTCCTCCGGGCTGCGGGCGATGTTGACGGTCACCGAGACCTCGACCTCGGGGTGCAGCACCACCGGGACGGTGTGCAGGCCGAGCGTCTTGATCGGCTGGGCGATGCTGAACTGGTCGCGGCTGATGGTGAAGCCGTCCTGGGTCACCACCTCGGCGAGGTCGCGCGGGGAGACCGAGCCGTACAGCACGCCGGACTCGCCGGCCTGGCGGATCAGCACGAAGCTCTTGCCGTTGAGGGTCTCGCCGACCTTCTCGGCCTCGGCGCGGCGCTCGAGGTTGCGGGCCTCGAGCTGGGCGCGCTGGTCCTCGAAGCGCTTCTTGTTGCCTTCCGTGGCGCGCAGGGCCTTGCCGCGGGCGAGCAGGTAGTTGCGGGCGAAGCCCGGGCGCACCTTCACGGTCTCGCCCATCTGGCCGAGCTTGGCCACGCGCTCGAGCAGGATCACGTCCATCGTCGTCGTCCTTCGTCTGGGGAGGCCGCACGGGCCCCCGGGGTGGTGATGGCGGAGCGTTTCCGCCGTCGGGGATCCGGACCGCCTGGGCGGGCCGGGGATTCGCTTGTCGCCCAGGTCGCCGGCGTCAGGTCGCCGGCGGGACCTGGGCGGGCCGGCGCCGGCCCGTGAGGGCGTCGACGAGGCCGAACAGGGCGAGGGCGGCGAGCGCCACCCCCTGCGTGAGGAAGACCAGCACGTAGAGGCCGATCAGCAGCGGCGTGCGGCCGGGCTTGGCCCGGCTGCGGTCGTGGATCGCCGCGAGACCCTGCAGCGCCAGGGCGGCCGCGAAGGCGCCGACGAGTGCGACCCCGAAGGCGCCGGCATAGCCCGGCGCCACCGTCAGGATCGCCCCGGCGGCGAGGCCCCAGAGCGCGCGGCGCGGCAGCGCGGTGGCGGCGAGGTCCGGCCAGGGCCGCGGCAGCCGGCCGGAGATCTGCACCACCCGGGCGCCGGCCCAGAGGTAGAAGGTCAGGAGCAGCGTGAAGGTCGTCGCCATGATGGCGGGGGCGAGGCCGGCGACCCGCTCGGCGATGCGGGCGAGGTCGTCCTCGTCGAGGCCGGCGCCGCGGGAGGGGGTCTCCTGCAGCTGGAGCTGCAGCATCGCCCGGGCGAGGCGCTGGACCCGCTCCTGGTAGGCGGCGTGGTCGCCGGATGAGAGCATCACCACGACGACGAGGGCGACGGCCGCCGTGACGGCGACCCAGGCCAGCAGCCGCCCGGTCGGGTACCATTCCATGCGGCCGGGCGCCGTCTCGCGGCCGAGCAGAGCGAGGTAGCCGAGCCACCAGGCGGGCAGCGCGGTCGAGACCAGGAAGGCGAGGCCGCGCAGGGGGGAGGCGACGAGGGCGAGGGCGAGCGTGCCGGATGCGGCGGCGACGAGGCCGGTCCGGTGGCTCCAGCCCATCGCCACGATCAGGATCGGCAGCGGGGCGAGCAGGTAGAGCGCGAGCGCGAGCGGCGTCGCCTGGACGACGACCCCGATCAGGAGCGCCGAGGCGAGGCCGGCGACGACGCCGATGCCGGTGTGACGAAGCATGAAACCCTGTCCGCTGTCCCGCCGCCCGGTCCGGGCGGGGTTAGAGGCGTCTTTCGTCGCCCCAGCGACCCGGCGGCACGCGGCCGCCGGGTTGTTGATCAGTCGATTAGCGGATCACGTAGGGCAGGAAGCCCAGGAAGCGGGCGCGCTTGATCGCCTGGGCGAGCTCGCGCTGCTTCTTGGCTGACACCGCGGTGATGCGCGAGGGCACGATCTTGCCGCGCTCGGACACGTAGCGCGAGAGCAGCTTCACGTCCTTGTAGTCGATCTTCGGGGCGTTGGGGCCCGAGAACGGGCAGGTCTTGCGCCGACGGAAGAACGGACGACGGCCACCGCCGCCACCAGCACCGAAAGCCATGGCTTACTGCTCCTCGTTCGTGTTGCGCTCGGTGCGCTCGGCGCGCTCCGGACGGTCGCCGCGATCCGGGCGATCGCCGCGCTCGGGGCGGTCACCGCCGCCGAAGCCGCCGGCGAAGCCGTCGTCGTCACGGCGACGGCCACGCTCGCGGTCCTTGCGCTCGTCGCGGTCGCGCTTCTGCATCATCGCGGACGGCTCGGACTCGAGCTCCTCGACGCGCACGGTCATGAAGCGCAGCACGTCCTCGGAGATGCGCATCTGGCGCTCCATCTCGGCGAGGGCCGCCGGGGGAGCGTCGATGTTCAGGAGGGTGAAGTGCGCCTTGCGGTTCTTGCGGATGCGGTAGGCGAGGGACTTCACGCCCCACATCTCGGTCTTCTCGACCTTGCCGCCGTTCTGCTCGATGACGGACTTGTAGGTCTCGATCATCGTTTCGACCTGCTGCGAGGTCACGTCCTGGCGAGCCAGGAACACATGCTCGTACAGAGCCATGATGGGCCTTTCTCAGGGAGACTAGGCCCGCCACCTGAAGACGCGGGAAAGCGGTTCTGGTATCGGGCCGGTTCGTCCTCGCGTCGCACGGCGCCAAGCCCTTCGAGCCTGCAAAGGCCCGAGCGGTTGTTCGAAGGCGGAGACACGGGACGACGGGGCGAACCCCTGCGGCGGGTCTGGAAGACCCGTCACCGTCCGTTCAGCCCCCGGCCGGAGCGAACGCGAGGCGCGGCCTATAGCAGGTTCTGGAGAAAGGGCAAGGGCCGCACGCGCGGCCGCGCGGATCCGCTAAGCCGCGGGTAACCATCGGGCGGCTACGGTTGCCGCAGCGTTCGCGACAGGAAGTCCTTGCCCGATGGCCTCGGCCGCGCCCCTCCGATCCGAGACCACGGCGCCGGCGCGGTCCGACGCCGCAGCCCTCGCCGACCTCGTCGAGGCCGCCGAGCGGATCGCGCCCGGGAGCGACGCGGCCCGCATCCTCGCCGGCATGACCGATCTGCTGGTGGCCCGGGCCGGCGACCTCTCGGCCCCGCAGGTCGGGGCCTTCGACGAGGTGATGACGGTGCTGGCCGAGGGCGCCGGCACGCAATCGCGCGGGCGCCTCGCCCGGCGGGTCGGCACGCTGCCCCGCCCGCCGCGCCGGCTCACGCGGCATCTCGCCTGGGATCCCGAGGCCAGCGTCGCGGTGCCGGTGCTCGCGCGCTGCGCGTCTCTGCCCGAGGAGGTGCTGCTGCGCGTCGCCCGCAGCCGCGGGCCGGCGCACCTCGCGGCCATCGCCCGGCGCGAGACGGTGGCGGTCCGGGTCGCCGACATCCTGGCCGACCGCGGCGACGAGGCGGTGATGGGCACGCTGCTGCGCAATCCGGGCGCGCAGCTCTCGCTCTCCGCGCTCTCGCTGCTGTCGGAGCGGATGCAGGACCGGGACGGCCTCGCCCGCGGGCTCGACGCCCGGCCGGGCCTGCGCCCGACCCAGCGCGCCGCCCTGCTGCGGCGCCGGGAGCCGGAACGTCCGGGGCCGCACCGGCGGGCGCTCGAGGCGGTCGCCCTGCGGATTCGCCTCGGGCTCGAGGAGGCCGACATCCGCCTCTGGCTCGCCGAGGGCCGGACCGCCGAGGCGCTCCTCGGGCTCGCCCACCTCGCCGGCTGCGCGCCCGAACGGGCCGAGGCGTCCTATCGCGTGCAAAACCCGGCCGGGCTGGCGCTGCTCGTGCGCGCGGCGGGCCTGCGGCTCTCCACCCTCGGCGCCTTCCTGCGCGCCCGCTCCGGCCCCGCCCTGACGCCCGAGCATGCCGGTACCGCCGTCGAGGCCTATCGGGCCGTGACCGTGGCCGAGGCGCGCGGGGCGGCGGCGGACCACAGGCCGGATACGACCGGCCCGCGCGGGCGCCCGTCGGCCATGAACGAGCGCTAACTCGTTAAGTCCCGCCGCGCACCGGGTGCAACGAATCATTTTCAGCGTTCTTTTACTTGTTTCTGAGGTATTTCAAGCAGCTTCTTTATTGTTGGGCGCCCCCGATGAATCTCCTCGGCAACGCACGGATCCTGGTCAAGGCGGTGCTACCTTTGGTCATCGTCGCAGCGGTGGCCGGCGGGCTCGCCTTTTACGCCCGGAGCAACTTGGTGCAGTTGGCCGTTCAGGCGCGCCAAGTGGTCCACGTGCAGATGACGCGCCTGCAGAACATCATGAACGTGCAGATCTCCGTGAACGAGGTCAGCATCCTGAGCCGGAACATCGCCATGGAGTTCCGCAAGGAGGAAATGGCCGGTTACATGCAGCGCTACGATGCTGCCAAGGCATCCGCCCTTGCCAGCGCCGATACGCTGATCGCCCTGTCCGATTCGCCTGAGCGCAAGGCGGCCAACACGGGGCTGCGGGAGACCTTGACCGAGTTCTTCACGATCTCCGAGCGGGCGAACGTGCTGGGGCTCAGGAACGACAACGAAGCGGCCGGGAAGATCCTGCTGGTCGACGCCGCCCCGGTGCGGCGGAAGGTTCGCGATTTCGTGCAGAAGCGCATCGACCTCCTGACGGCGGAACTCAAGCGGGCGAGCGACAATGCCGACCGGTCCGCCGCCGAGGCCGGGACCGTCCTCGTCGGTGCGGCGGCCGGAGGGCTCCTCGCCGCCCTGGCGCTCGCGGTGGCGATCGTGGTCTTCGGCATCACGCGGCCCCTCGGGCGCCTCGTCGGCGTGCTCCGGCGAATGGCGCAGGGGGACGCCGATGCCGCGATCACCGAGGCGGCGCGCGGCGACGAGATCGGCGCCGTGGGCCGCGCGGTCGAGGGCATCCGGGACATGGTCGCCCGCAAGGCGGCCGAGCAGGCGGAGATCGAGTGCCTGGCCGAGGCGGCGGCGGCCGCCGAGCGCAAGCGCACGATGACGGAGCTCGCCGACGGGTTCGAGCGGGCGGTCGGCGGGATCGTCGGCCTGGTGTCGTCCTCGGCCACCGAGCTGCAGGCCACCGCCGGCACGATGACCGCCACCGCGACCCAGACCGCCTCGCA
>NZ_FOEB01000031.1:0-63733 GCF_900110515.1 Methylobacterium sp. ap11
AGCGTCAAACGCTTCTGCCTGCGTGCACTCGAAGCTGAGCCAGAGACAACACCTTTGCAACGAACTTCAGACGCAGGACACTAGCTCTTCGACACAATCAAAAATTGCTGTTATGATATCTGCATCGATCGATATAGGAGCGGATCCATGATACGCCGAAATCTGCTGCTATTCAGCATGGCAATCCTTCCGTCGACGGTCCTTGCATGCGACCCAAATGAAAATTGCCGCCGATGCCTTATATCGGCATTTGGAAACTGCATAAAAGAAGGAAACGATCCGATTTGCGAGGCGAGAAAAAAGACGTGCCAGATTATACCACAGTTAGTTGACACTCCCGGATCTCCATTCGGTCCAGGAGGAATTGCTGCAAGCGGTGG
The DNA here is from genome assembly GCF_900110515.1 of Methylobacterium sp. ap11. Classification (NCBI taxonomy): domain Bacteria; kingdom Pseudomonadati; phylum Pseudomonadota; class Alphaproteobacteria; order Hyphomicrobiales; family Methylobacteriaceae; genus Methylobacterium; species Methylobacterium sp. ap11. The sequence goes on from NZ_FOEB01000031.1 coordinate 381, forward strand.
TCCAGTCCCTTTGAGAGTCCTTAAGACCTGCGCGGAAAACATCACTAGCTGCCCGTCCGCTGTAGTGGCGCAATTGTCTTATGAAGCAGTGAGGCCAATTGTTGATAGTTATCGCGCCCATCTATCAGCCCAAGCGAACGGAAAGTGGAAATCATTGCCGAAAGACTTCATAGATGCTGTCAAATCATATTATCTCAACGTCAATCTCGACAATGTAAGATATGCAGAAAACATTTATACTATTCATGGTCAAGCTATAACTATCGGAGATGAAATATTTATACCTTCAAACATGGACCTTGGTCAACCTGATGGTAAGAGGCTCATGCTCCATGAACTTCAGCACGTGGTTCAGTACCAGAGGCGTGGAGGACCCGATCCTTTTTTGGCCGAATACATTGCTAAATCGATTGGCAAGATAGCTGAACGCCGCAGCTTTAATGTCCACGATTACATTGATTTGGAAAATGAAGCTAATAAGAAGGCAGAAGAAGTTTACAATTCTGTGCGGGCGTTCCAACCGCAGACGATATCGAGGCCTTCGGTGGGCGGAGGAGTGGCAAAATATTATAACCCACAAATTCAAAATAGAACCATTGATGCTTGCATAAAATCAAATAGATTTTCTGAAAATACCGGCACACAATGCACCAAATCAGCGCAACAGCATATCGCTGATGCGTTTTGTGCTAATCAAGGAAGATCGACTGCGATCGATTGGACAGATACATTTACGGGCGTCTTCCAGCGGTCTGTCAAGTATGTCAACGACCAACCTGGATCATCAACTGGTCAATGGCGAAACGACGATCGTGGAGGAGCAATTTTTACGAGTATCAGCTGTAGCTAATGCACTGACGCCTTCAAAAGGTACACCGCGCTCGCCAAATTGTTTTGTGATTGCAGGTGGTTGCATGATACGTTCGTCGGTGTCAATGCACTAGGAAGGGGCGGTATTGATCCGGCTGATCGCAAAGCGATGCGAGTAGGTTCCATACGCCCCCCTTATGCGAGGGCGAGCAGGATCCAGAGAGGCGGCGTAGATGCCCTCCGGGGCGTCGAAGCCGCCAGCAGCCCAGCGCCAGGCGATCGGGCCGGGGTCAAGGCCCTTGCGGCTTTGACCCCGGTTCGGACGGCGCAGCCTCTTGAATTAGACCGCCAGCCTCATCGCCGGCGGCAGCCGCTGCAATCGCCTCAGCCGCCTTGCGCAGATCCTCGACTTGGCTCACGTCCGGTCCGCATCGGGGCTCCATCGCGGGGCGACCGAGCCGGCCAGCATCCGACTTGCGTCAGTACGTCGTGATCGCTGATTGCAGCTTCGGATCGATGTGGCGAAGCCAGGCGTAATCGGGAAAGTGAAGACGGTCCTCCGTCAGAGCGGCGGAAGCGAGCGCCGAGACGGCTGAGGCGAGATCCGGCTTGTCCTTGAGCACCTCGTGGACCTGTTTGAGCACGGCGGGCACCCGTCCGGTGCTTTCGGTGATCGCGAGGAGCAGGTGGCCGTACAGGGTCGGCCGCAGGGTGGCGGGCAGCTCCGCTTGCGGATCGGCGATCTGCCGGTCTGCGGCCGTCCTGGCGGCCTTCAGGACGGTCTCGCGCGCCTTGCGATCGGTGATCGGTGCCAGCGCGTCGATCGTCAGGAACAGGGCGGCGGCGAGGTGCCAGGGAATGTCCTCGAGCACCGTCTCCACGACCGGAACATTGAGGAGATCGCGGATCTCCCCAAACCGATTCGGGCAATCGGCCGGATCGGAATTCACGCCCTCGTCTTCGCCGGGTAGCTGCACCAACCGGCCGGCCGGCATGAACTGGCGGCCGATCGCCGGTTGCGCAAAGCCACCGTCCGGCAGAGTGATGAGTGCGTCGATGTGGTGGCGGCCGCGCTTGCGCCAGGCGAGATAGCCGATGAGCGCCGTCAGCAGGGCCGCCACGAGGCCGAAGCCGGCGCTCGACTGGTAGATCGACACGAACGCGAACGGCCTGCCGGCCGGCATCCCGGTGAAGTACCGGCCCCAGCCCGTGAACCGCCACAAGGTAGCGGTCTCGATCAGCCGCAGGGCGGCATAGGCCCGCCCGAGGATCGGCGAGAACGTCCACCACAGGAGGCTGAGCACGGCCAGCGTCGTGAACGCGACGACGCCGAGGCCGACGATCCTGGCGGGCGAGACGGACTCGATCGGCTTATCATGCAGGGTCGTCATCGCGTCGGACCGAGTTGGGGTTCGTTCGGAGAGAGCGTCTGCGCTTGCGCGAGCGTTTGCTGACGGTCGTCGGCGACGACGGCCTGCATCAGCGGCTTGAGGACGGCACGTACCTCGTCGAGGTCCTGGCCCTTCGGCAGGAGGTTTCTGGCCTGCTCGGGACTGCCCGTTACCAGCACTGTAGACGCCTCACGGCCGAAGCGCTCGATCAGGGTCTTGTCGATCTGGCGCACCTCGGCAACCAAAGCGGGATCGGCCACGATTTCACGAGCCGACCGGGTCTTCAGCGCGTCCGCGAGTTCCGGGCTCGGGCCTGGGATCTCGATGCGGTTGCGCAGGGCGTCGTCCGGTCGCTGTCCGGCGAGAAGCCCGTAGGTCGCCGGGATCAGTACGCTCCCGACCACCTGGCTGCGCGCGGCCTCCGCGCGGGGCTGGGTCCGGTCCAGGCTCTCGTCGTTGCGCAGCACCCGCACGTCGACGCGCGCGTTGTTCTCCGGCATCACGCGGAAGCTGCTGAGCGGCACTGCCGCGATCTCGCGGTCCTGACGCACCAGGGCATGGTCGTAGTTCGTCGCGACCACCTGGCCGCGGATCTGGGTTCCGGGCTCGGGCAGGACGATGCGCGGCGCCCCCATCAGCCGCACCGCCTCGAAGGCCTCGGCCGAGAGGCGGCCGACGACCGGATGGGCGCGCTGCTCCTCCGAGTACCGGGCGGTCCGGACCATCTGGGTCAGGGGCTGGATCTGGCCGCGGGTGGCGAGCACCAGCTTGTCGCGGGTCTCGCTCGGGATCCGGTTGATGAGCGCCTGGTCGAGCGGCTGCTTATGGTGGCGGGCATACTGCTCCATGAACGCCAGCAGGGTGCGGGTGTTGCCCTCCCGGTAAGGATGGGCCTGGAACAGCGTCGCCATGGTGTTGGCGAGACGCATCGCCGGCCGGTTCTCCTTGAGGTTCCCCAGCTCCTCGCGCCCCAGTTTCGACAAGGCGGTTCGCACCTGGTCGTCGATCTGCGCCGGCGGCGTGTAGGCGACGCTGCGGCCGTTCAGAACGATCTCGGGCTTCCACAGCTCGACCGTGCGGGTCTCGCCCGCCCACGGGTAGATCTCGCCGAACAAGCGCTTGTGGATCGCCGCGAAATGCGCCTGATCGAAGTTCCCGAGCACCGGCTCCTTGAGCATCTGGCGCAGGGCCTGGAACGAGACGATCTGCTCGCGCTCGGCCAGCGCCTCGGGGTCGCGGATGCCGGCGGTGTTCCGGAGGGTGTCGGTGCCCTCGTAGACGTAGGGATCGCCGCTCACGCCTCCGCTCCCTTGGCGCGGGCCCGGCGCGCGTCGAGGGCCTGGAACACCTCGTCGTTGGTCACGAGGCCGGCCGCGGCGAGGAGGGCGCCGAGAATGACTGGTGGGCTCATCTCGTTGGCCGAGCCGCGCATGATCGCGACCGCCTGCTCATCCTCGGGGGTAGTGAGCGCGCGGACGAAAGGCGCGAACTCGCCCTCGTCGACGCCCGAGGCGACAGCATTGAGCAGGGTGAGGGCATCCTCGCGCCGGGTCACCAGCGGCGGCAGATCGCTATAGCTCATGGGTCACGTTCCTCGGTTCGGCCTGGCCGGTCCGGCGGCTCGCAGGCAGCGTCTCTCGATCCGTCATCAAGACGGTAAAAACTCTCGGTTGTCCTCTCTCTCCTACCCTTACCCATCGTCGCCGCGGCGCCAATACGGACCGCGTGTCCTGGGTGTCACAGCGTCACCCGGTGATTGTGCTTGAGGCGATTATCAGCCCCGATGGTCCAAAGGCGGGTGCCGTTACAGCGTCGGCCCGGGATCGCGCCCACGGTCGAGTTCCTGACGCTCGTCCGCGGCCTGCTGGGGCTTCACGTCGAGGCGCTGGTCGAGCTCGCGGCGCAGGACCTTGGCGATCAGATGATCAAGGCTCCCCTCCTTGAGATAGGAGGCGACGAACCCGCCGCCGGACAGGATCTCCCGCTCTTCGTTCGTGAGCCACTGCGACGGTCCAAGGCCCTTGTCCACCGTTCGCCCGATCGCCCCACTGGCGCTGAACCGGCGCGCCACGGCCTCGGCGAAGGCCTCGATCTCCGCCCGCTGCTCGGAGGTCGCGACCGCCTTCGCAACCACGGCATCGAACGCTCGCGGATCCGTGCCCGGAGTCCTGGCTATGGTGAGCAGCGCCGCGGCGGCGGCCGGGGACAGGCCCGGCACCTCGATCGCGATACGACGGCGGTAGCGCTCCTCCCCCGGTCGAGCTTCGTCGGCGGCGCGCGAGAACAGGTTCTTGAGGTCGATGGCAGTCCTCTTGATGCCATCATAGGCGCGTTCCGCTTTCTCGCGTTCCTCCTTCGCCGCCTTCGGGACGAACCAGCCCGTGCGACCCCGCAGGCCGCCATAAGCCCCGGGATCGGCCAGCAGGGCGCTGATCCGCGAGGTGTAGCCCTTTCCGGGGGTGCGGAGCTGGGCGTAGACCGCGTTGAAGAGGGTGCTGGGGTCGTTGACCGCCAGGCGTGTCTCGTAGCCCAACATGTCGAGTTCTTGCTTGAGATCCCGCTCTGGATCGACCCGACTGCTGAGGCTCGCATCGATCGCTGCCTGGTCGTAGGGAACGGCGGCGAGGAACGGCTTGAGCGGTTCCGCAGGAGCCGCGGTCGCAACGGCGACGGGACGAGTCGCGGCCACGGCCTGCCAGGCCGCGGCGAGCCTGGCAGCGACCCCGTGGAGGCGGCGCCAGCGCGTCTGCGCGGTGACGATCATCGTGCGCGCCCGCTTCACGAGCGCCGGCATGAGAACGGCATGGCCGTTCAGTCCGCGGCGCTCCGCGAAGGCCGAAGCAAGCGCCCGCAGGTCCTGCGGCCGCACGCGGTCGGCGGTGTCCTGCTCGGCGTGCTCGAGGCGGTCGAGGACCTTCTCCAGGGCGAGGAGAGCCGGCGAGGCCGAGGTATGGGCGAGGTGCGCATTCCAGTCGTGGCGACCGGCAATCGAGCCGGGCTCGGGCTCGGCCAATCCCGACACCGTGCCGCTCGTTTCGAGCCGGCCGGCGAGGGCACCGAGCCCCGCGGCGACGCGCGCCGCGTCGAGCAGCGGAACCGGGTTTTGGCTCGCCGACCCGGCCGCTTGGTCGACCACCTCGGGCGCCCGCGTCAACGCCACCGCCGCCTCGCGAAACGCGGCCTCGTCGGCGTAATCGAGGGTCGAGGATTTCGAGCCGTCCCGCGACAGCCGGCGCGACAATCCGTCGAGCGCGGCCTTGTCGAGCGCGTCCCGCGTGGGCTCGGGACCGAGCTTGGCCTTGCGCCATTCCGGGATGAAGTCCGCGTGCGCACCGTGGAGGACGACGGCGTGACGATGGCGCGTCATCGCCACGTAGGCGAGGTGGCGATCCATGCCGGGCGTTGCCAGGACATGGACCCGATCCAGGGTCGCGCCCTGGCTCTTGTGGACCGTCGCGGCGTAGCCGTGATCGAGGTTGTGGTAGAGTTCCGCATGCACCTCGATCCGCTCGCCGTCGCCGCGCCCGTCCCGGTCGAGCCTGACCGTCAGCCGGCCGCTCGAGGCAGCCTCGACGGTCGCGAGCATGCCGTTCTTCACGCCGAGCTGGCGATCGTTTTCGAGGAACAGCACTCGGTCCCCCCGAGCGAACATCCGCTCGCCGCGGGCGGTGACGAAGCGAGCCTCGTTCTCCAGGCTGCCGTCGGCCTTGAGGGCGGAACGGGCCATGGCGTTGAGCGCCAGGACGTCGACGTTGGTCTGGGCGAGGATCAGCGTCTCGCTCGCCCGGCCGTCGGGCTTGAGGCCGAGAAAGTCCGGCTTCCATGCCGCGATCAGCGCGTCCCGGGCGGCCTGGCGATCGGGCGAGAACCGCACCATGCCGGCCTCGCGGTAGACCCCGAGCGCGGCGGCGGCCTCGCCCCGGGCAAAGGCCACGCTTGCGCGCCGCATCGCCGGATCGACCTGGCGCCAGATCTCCGACAATTCGGCGTAGCCGATCGTCTCGACGATCGCGCGAAAGCCGGCGCCGGCCTCGATCGGCTGGAGCTGCATGGCGTCGCCGACCAGCACCAGCTTGGCGCCTCGCCGCTCCACCTCCTGGACGATGCGCGAGAGCTGCTCGGAGGCGACCATGCCGGCCTCGTCGAGCACGAAGACGTCGCCGGATTTCAGGAGGTCGCGCTCGCTCTTCCAGGCCAGCTCCCACGAAGCCAGCGTGCGGCTGGCGATGCCAGCGCTCCGCTGCAATCCCTCCGCGGCCTTGCCGGCGAGGGCGCCGCCGACGACCTGATGGCCGGCTCCGACCCACGCGGCCCGAGCGACACCGAGCATGGTCGACTTGCCGGCACCGGCGAACCCGACGACCGCCGCGATCCGCTCGGGCGCGGTGACGTGGCGAACCGCTTCGCGCTGTTCCTCCGACAGCCCCGGCCGGGCGGCAAAGGCCCGGTCGAGAACGCGATCGGGCACCCGATGGCTGATATCCGCGTAGAGCCGGCCGACGTCGGCCTGCATCGCGACCTCGGCCCGCAGCAGCGCCCGGGTCGTCCAGCGCGCCGGCGACGTGACGCGCCCGCTCTCGGGGTCGAAGACCTCCTCGGCGACGGCGACGAGGTCGGGCGACAGGCCGAGCCTGAGCCGCACCGCCTCGAACGCGGCCGGATCGTCGATGTAGCGGAAGACGACGCGCGCGATGTCGCGTTCATCGAACACGGACTTCTCGCGCGAGAGGATCGGCAGCAGGGTCGAGGGATCGTCGATGATCGCCTGCGCGTTCCGGAGCCGCTTCTGCTTCTCGGCCTCGACCCGATCGGAGACCTTGCCGAGCGCCGCCATGTTGACCGCGTGGACGCCGATATGCTCGGTCGGCTCGATGCGGATGCCGGCCTCGATGTGGGAGCGATGGTCGATGCGCAGGTCGAGGCCGGCCGCGGCGAGGTGGGCGTTCGTGACTTCGGCCCACGAGCGCCGCCACTCGACCAGGTGCTTCATCGGCCCGGCCAGCGCCTCGTAGCGCGGCTTGCCGTCCGGCCGGTAGACGACGTTGCCGTCGCGGTCGCGGGCCACCTCGTACTTCCGCGCGAAGCCCTCCTCGGTCATCGCCCGCAACGGGACCATGACGTGGATGTGCGGGTTTCCCTCGACATCGTGCAGGGCCCAATCCGCGACCAGCCCCTTGGCGGTGATCGCTCCCGCGACCCATTCGCGGGCGAGCGCAACGTTCTCGTCGAGGGTCAGCTCGACCGGCAGGGCGATGTTCATCTCCATCGCGAAGCCGGTGCCCTTCAGGCCCTCCTTCTTCTCGACGGCGTTCCAGAGGTAGGCCGAAGCGCCGTTTTCGCTGCGGCCGTCGATGCCCTTGCGAAACCAGGCCGGGACGTTGGCCGGCAGGCTCAGCTCGGTGTGGGCGACGTGCTGCTTGCCCTCGTAGGAGATGATTTTTCCGTCGGCATGGCGCGACATGGTGGCCGCACGGCGATAGGCGGCAGAGGCGACGGCGCTCTTGCCGGCGCCCGCACTGATCACCTGTGCGGAGAGATGGTAGATGGCCAAGCGAGGGCTCCCGAGCTTGGCTTGTATCAGCGAATCTGACGCAGGGAAATGCCAGTTTCCCATTAAGTGCGCCCCTTCGTGAAACTCAGGCGACTTTGCGGAGGCGCTGCGCGCCGTAGCTCCGCTTAGGAGAGGCCCCACCGGGGCCGAAGGATCGATCCGGCAGGGCCGGCCAGCGCGGCGGGCAATCGGACGCAACGGCCGGGAGGTCGGGCGGGACCATGGACGGGAGCGCCATGGTCGAAGTGGCCGGATCCCCGCGGCCAGGTCGGGGCCGCCAAGAGGAGGAGCTTGGCCGTAGCTCCGCTTAGGAGAGGCCCCTTCGGGGCCGAAGGATCGATCCGGCAGGGCCGGCCAGCGCGGCGGGCAATCGGACGCAACGGCCGGGAGGTCGGGCGGGCCCATGGACGGGAGCGCCATGGTCGAAGTGGCCGGATCCCCGCGGCCGGGTCGGCGCCGCCGGGAGGATGAGCTTGGCCGCATCCGGGGGTGCCTGAAGCGAGGCCATAGGAGTGAATGATGGGCTCGGTCGGGGCGGCACCGCCGGCTGTCGACCGCATCCGTTGCGCGCCTGGAGCGCTGGTCGGCACACGATGGAATGTCGACGTTCGAGTGTGACGCTGGGACAACGGAATGCAAATCCGACCTATCCCTTTTATGTTATATCATGACGCAGCGTTTCCCAATCTCGTCACCGATGTTAATGAACGATCTCCAACGGAAAGGGAAATCGGCATCCATGGCCAGGGTGAAAACGCGCGCAACCCTCCTCCTCGAGATCGAGGAAGCGACCAAGCGGCTCAAGGCTTACGACAAGGCCGAGGCCGAGCGGATCGGCAATCTGGCGCTGAAGGCCGGCCTCGCTTCGATCAGCATTCCCGAGGAGGTGCTGGTCAGGGCGCTCGAGGAACTGGCGGCCCGATTTCAAGCGGAATACCCGGCGGTGGCGGAGCCAAAGACAAAAGGACGTCGAAGCGCTGGACCGGCTCAAGCGGGAGCTGATGGCCAAGCGGAGTGAGGAGCGGAGCCAAGACGCTCACCGGAAGATCAAGCTCGGCGGCCTGATCGTGAAAGCGGGGCTCGCCGACATCCCGACCAGCGTCCTTCTCGGGCTCCTGGTCGAGGGGCGTGATCGCATTCGCGACCCTGGCGAGTTCGAACGGCTCGCTCGCCTCGGGGACAAGGAGTTCAAGACATGAAGTGGATCAACGGTGCCATCGCCGTCGCGATCGGCCTCGCTTTGCACCTCGCGTTCACGCTGGTCCTCGCACCTCTGGTCGGGGCATTCTACGTCGTCGAGCCTGGCCATTCGATGATGGTTCAGGCCATGCGAGTGGCCAGCGTGGCGTTTCCTGCGCTCCTACTGTTTGCCATCTGCGGGCTCGCCCGGACCGGGGACAGCGGCCGTGTGGTCGCGGCGCTCTCCTCGCTGTTCCTAATCGGCTTATGCGTCTGGACCGTGCGCCAGGAAATCGACCGACTGACCACGTTGAACCCGGGCGGCGACACCCGTGCGCTCCTGCGCCAGACCGACATTCCGCTGTTCTGCGCGGTGTGCTTTGCAGGCTTCGTTGCCTTCGTCGCACCTGTCGTCTCGCTGGTCCGGGTGCGGAAAACGACCCGCGGCTACAACAAGCCGATCCGCTCGAAATCGGCCGCCCACGGCGATGCCGAGTGGGCAACGATGCAGGTCGCCGGCGAGCTGTTTCCAGAGGATGGCGCCCTCGTGCTCGGCGAGCTGTACCGGCCTGACCTCGACCCGAAGAGCCAGTCGCGGATCTTCGATCCGAAGGATCGCAAGACCTGGGGCTCGGGTGGGCGCAAACCCCTGATGGGGTTCAACGCCGATCTCGGCTCCGGGCACGGCCTGATCTTCTCCGGATCGGGCGGGTTCAAAACTACGGCGGCCGTGATCCCGATGCTGCTGTCGTGCCCATGGAACTGCGTCGTGCTCGATCCCTCGACCGAGCTGTATCCGATGCTCGCGGACTACCGGCGCAAAATGCGTGGCTCGAGCAACCGCCGTCGCGTGTTCTGCATCACACCGAAGGATCCGAAGAGCGGGTTCAACGTGCTCGACTGGATCGGGCGGGGGGAGAACTCGGCCGAGAAGGACATCGCGGCCGTGGTCGGCTGGATCGCCACCGGCCAGGTCAAGCGCGCCGATCCCAACGACTTCTTCCGCAACTCGGCGCTCCAGCTCATCCGCGGAGTGCTCGCCCATATCGTCCTCAACGCGGGCTTCGACGCGACCCGGCCACGCACGCTACGCACCCTGCGCGAGATCATATCCGAGCCCGAACCAGACTTCCTCGAGCGGCTGAGTTATATCCTGCGGTGCGAGGAAAAAGACTCGTTTGCGTCCCTCGCGCTTGGGCCATTCAAGTCGATGACGCCCCAGACGTTCTCGGGCGTCTACGCCACCGCGGCCGACCTGACCAACTGGCTGTCGTTCAAGGAATATGCCGCGATCGTGTCGGGCGGAAAGTTCTCTAGCCTTGACCTCATCGATGACGACATCGACGTGTTCGTGGCGCTCGACCTCCAGACGCTCCAGGACTATCCGGGCCTGGCACGGGTGATCATCGGCGGGCTGATGAACGCCCTCTATCACGCCAATGGCGAGGTCAAGGACCGCGTCGCCTTCATCCTCGACGAGGCGGCGCGGCTCGGCAACATGAGCCTGCTCGAGGTCGCCCGCGACGCCGGCCGCAAATACGGCATCGTGCTCGTCATGGTGTACCAGGCGCTGGGCCAGCTTCGCCAGCAATGGGGCGACAAGGACGCCGTCTCGGCGTGGTTCGAGTCGACCTCGTGGCAGAGCTTTTCCGCCGTCACCGACGGCGAAACCGCCAAGATGCTGTCGGAGCGTTGCGGGTATTTCACGCAGGAGATCGTCACATACAGCCAGCAGGCGCGCACGGGCAAAGGCTCGGGTGGTGTGAGCGTTTCGGTCTCAACGGCTCTCCATAAACGCGCCCTCATCATGCCCGACGAGATCATCAACACGATGCGACGCGACGAGCAGATCCTGTGCGTGCCCGGGATCGAGCCGATCCGGTGCGGGCGGGCGATCTATTTCCGGCGCGACGACATGAAGAAGCTCGTTGGTGAGAACCGTTTCTTCCTGCGCGAAGCGCAGGAAGCGGAGGACTACCTGGCCGAGTTCAACCGGGCCCAACAGCAGCAGCAGCATGCGGCCTGATGGCCGCTCGCCGCGGCCCTGGGCGCGGCGAAACCCGTCTGTCGGACGGGCTCGACGTCCGCCCGAATGGGCGGGCGGCGACGGGGACGAACGATCTTTTAAAAGCCTCCCCGATCGAGCACGCCGCATGGTACGAACCAGCGTCGGACCTCCCTCCGGTCGGGAACGAAGGCCGCCCGAAGGCGGCCCTGGAGGAGGGGTTCAGACCTCCGTGGCGTGCAGGCCGATCGCGGCCTGGGCGGCCTTCAGCTGGGCCTGGGTCTCGCGCCGCTCGTGCGGGCAGGAGAGGGAGGTCAGCTCGGCCTTCAGTTCCTCGATGTGGGTGACGAGGGCGAAGCGGGCGGTGTCGGAGAGGGTCGAGGTGGGGCGCGGCATCGTCGGGGTTTCCTGAGGCGCTCGGGACCGTCCCTGCGCGATGCGACCCCCCAAACAGGCGGTGGCTCCGCCCGCACCCGAAGGGCCGGAGCGCAGCGGAGGACCGGCCGGACTGGCGATTTTGTCCCGCGAGGAATGGCGCGCAGCGCCAGGGGAAAATCGCCTGGCCGGACGGTTGCGGGCGGAGACGCCGTCTGTTCCCTTGTCGCCATCGTGTTGGGACGGTCCGTCGCTGTGGCGACCTCGCTGCCGCGCTTCACCGCCGGTTCCGCTTGGTCGCGTCGACTGGCCACGACGCGGGCAGGACGCAAGCGGGCTGGCCGTTTCCCAGGCTCGCCGCGGCTCCAGACTGGCGCGGGAGGGCGCCCTCCAACGCACCGCCGCCGCTCGCGATGGCGCCCCGGGCGGGCCGCCGCTGGCACCGCCCTCGCCACCTGGGGCTCCCTCGCGTGGGCAGGGCCATTCCAGCCCGGCGCGGGATCCTCCCTCACCGCTTGCCGGTCCGGCAATCGGTGAGGGGCGGCACTGCGACAGCGTTGCCGCCGCCTCTTCATCCGGCTCCGCCTGTGCTACCGTTACGGCAGTACAACAACCCTAGGGCAGCCATGGCTTCCGACGTATCGTCACGACCGATCGGGCTTCCGGCGTGTGGTGCGGCGCTCCACCGGATCGCCGCGCAACTCGGCGTTCCACCGGCCGCCTTTGCCGACCAGGAAGCCCCGCTCAAGGCCCATCGCGAGACCGCCACCCTTCTGCGGGATTGGTCGACGATCACCAACCCGGCCGACTGCCAGCAGGTGCTCGACCTCGTTGAGGCCCTGGCTGCCAAACGCGCGGCCCCGCCGGTCTGGACGCCGCTCAAGGCTGTCTACGACGGCGGCACGATCGTCCATCTCGACGTGGCCGGAACGGCCGACCTTCGGTTTCTGATCGGGTCGGGTGAGTGGGTCATCACGGCGGTCGGCGTCGACGACGTGGGTGAGCTGATCGAGGCCTTCAGCTTGGCGGCTGGGGAGACCGTCTCGTGCGTCGCGCCCCATCTCACGGTGGTCCAGATCGACGGTGGCGAGGTCCTCTACCGGACCGCCTACCGCGAGGTCCGCATGCCCCGCGCCGTCTACGATCGGATCGCCGGCATGGTTGCCTCGCTCATTGCGGATCCGGCCGTTCGAGCCGCGGTCGAGGCGGCTTCCATGGAAAAGGCGGCCGCCACGCGGGCGGCGGCCTGGATGTACGCCCCGGGGTAGCGGCTCAAGCCACTAGGGTCAAAGTTCGATCAGCTTGACCGTGCGAAGGGCTGCTGTGGGTGAGTAGCGGCGGTTCAGGCGGCAAATGCCGAACGGCAGGATACGCCATGAGCGGAAGTTAGCTCGACGCCCAACAGCAGACGTTCAGCCGCGCAAAGCCAGCTATCTGGTATTGACTCTACACAGACGGCGTGGATCAGTTGTGGCGGCTCTGAATGGTCCAATGCGGAACTCGACGTCCACATTCCAACTTGATCCCCGCCTGTCGACAGCCCGGATGGACAGCGGGCCGTATAACGGCAAGATCGTAAATCCATCCATGGTGTCGAACAAGATGGCTGCTGCTAGGGATAAGGGCAACTCGACGCTAGCATCGCGTTTCAGGTTCGCAGAAGACTCTTCTGGTCAGCTAGCAGGGGGCTGGGCCTCTCACCTTCACAGTGCGGTAGGCGTCGCGGACGGTGAGCCATATCTTCTACGCATATTCAAAAAGACGGGTACCGCGCTCGATGATGATCTCCGTGCAATCGTCACTCGCGGACAGAGACGGATACGGCGAGTGCTTTCGTCACTTCACGCCCGAGACGTTTTGGTGGAGGTGGTTGAAGTCGCGGAAGACCACCTAGAACTTGCCATCCTCATGGTGGAGCCTGGGAGTCCAGTCTCTGGGGCGTCGCACCGCCGCAGGACGAGGGAGGGCAGATTTCTAACGAGCGCGAGCCGCGGCATCTTCTGGCGAAACATGCTCCGCGTCGCCGAAGCGCTCACGCTTTGTCATGACGCAGGCATCGTGCACGGGGGGGTCGGCATCAATTCGATCTTCTCGCATCGAGACGGCAGCGCCGACTACCGACTCGGTGGCGTCGAAGCTTGCGTCCACATTTCCGACAGCAACCTCAAGGCATCTGAGCATTTGCTTCGAGGCTCTGCCGCGATTTCATTCCGGTAGGATTGGATGGATTTGGCTGCCGTTGCGCGAACGATCCTGGACCTCGAGGGGGACACCCCGCCCCAACTTCTCTCCGTCGAACGCCGAATTATCGAGAGGCTGACCAGTCCACCGCAGTTTCAGCTCTTCGATGGCACTGTTGTTCTCAACGAACTGCAAAACGTCGTTGCCGAACTCGATCGGGTGGGTTCGAGTTCGGACGGTGAGCTCGTTCTCTACCCTTCACGAGGCGCCGTTCAGAGCGATCTGCCGGCGCTCGCTTCGGGGACCATATCCGCATCCGAAAGCGCCTTGATCACGCAGTTTGTCGCCGACGATCTGCTCTCGGCCGATGTCCGCCTAGTCCCGGTCGGACAGGACACGGCACGTCTCATGACCGACCTGGCGGTCTACAATATACGGATCATGAGTGATGCGGTTGGGATGGTCGAAGGGGCGCACAAGCGTCGTTCGAATGAATGGATGCACGGTGCCGTCGATATCGTGCATCGGCTGCACCTCTCTCGAAATCGAGCAAGTGCCGAAGAGCGGGTCCAGAATCTCGGGCCGGGAGCCAAGCGGTGGCGCGAGCTTCTCGAGCCTGCGCGGTCTGCCGACGGCACGATCGATATTCCAGTTTGGTTCTCCCTCATTTTGTTGGAAGCCTTCACCCTTCTGAGGGAGCAGTTTCGCCTCTATCCCGTCGATGTGCTTGCGTCAGCCAATGCCGATGCGTCTATCGTCTGGCTAGCGCCCAGAGATGTCGCTGAGCGCGAAGCCCATCGCGAGACGATGGGACTGCGCAAGGGTGCCGACGCGCTGCGGCGAGAGCTGAGTCACGATGACGGCAAGGCGAACTGGACGCTGTCGCAGTCGGCAAGCCTCGCGATGGACCGTGATCGCGCGCCCGAACTCAGCTACGAGGGCAGCGGCCTCGTAGAAGGGGTCGCAGCGCTCGCCTTCGGAACCGATCAGGCGATCCCCGTCGGGCAGCGCCTTTATCTTCGTCCCCGCAGGGATACTGGGACCGAGCGGGCTGTCCGCCGTCGGCTTCGAAATATTGTCGCCGCACGATCAAATGTCGAGCTGCTCAGGGCGTTGGATGACCCAGCCCAAGTCGCCATGTATGAGGCGTTGCGCGACATCGCAGCACCGGGCCTGCCACCGAGCGACGCCGACCTAGAGCGGTCCAAGATTGAGGCGTGGGATGCGATCGTTTCCGGTAGATCTATCAATGTCGTCGTCGGGCCCCCCGGTGTCGGCAAGACATTTTTGATTTCGCACCTCATCAAGAGCATACTGCACGAGACTCCCGACGCCCGCATTCTAGTATCATCTCAGAACCATGAGACGCTCGTTCATATGGAGGAGGAGCTCCGCAAGTTTCTCCCGGTAGCTGCAACCATCGTCGTCCGTGTCGAACGATCGCGTTCCAGTGAGAAAGAGAGCACGCTGAGACGCAGCTCGACCTCCTTACTCCGCTCGGTAGCGAAGCCAGATCCGGCGAGTGCGGCGGTCATGACCAATCAGCTTCATCAGATTGTACAGGCGCTCAAGCCTGTCGATACTTCTGAGCAGTCGCTCGCCGACCGTGCCCTTCGCGATACCGACAATCTGATGCTACGCTCGTCGGACGTGACACTGGCGACAACCTCGTCACACATTCTAGAGGAGATGATAACGGATGGTGAGCAGTTCGATTGGGTTTTCATGGAGGAAGCTGCGCGGGCCAACGGGGCGGAACTGATCGGAGCGCTGCTCCTCGGCAATCGCCGCGTGATGATCGGCGATCATAACCAGCTGTCACCCTTCGATGCGTCCGATCGCCGGAAGTTTTACGAAGCCAGTAGAGCCAGCGCGCTCCTTCACGATGCCAAGGAAAAGCTGTCCGCGATCCCTGACTTGCCGGGCGAGGTGGAGATCGCCCTAGATGCGCTGAAGGCCGACCCGTTTCTGCTCAACGACGTTCTTGCCATTGCGTCCCGCCTCGAAGAGCCGTTCAGATCCATCGCCGAACGGGAGGAGACCAGAACCTCGGACACCCGCAAAACCAGCGCGATCGCCACCACGTTGCGCGAGCAGAGCCGCATGCATCCGGCCATATGCGAATTGGTTTCCAATACGTTCTACGAGCGACGATTGTTGTCCTCAGAACGTGTGAAAGCGCGCCGCCAAGCCGTCTCATGTGCTGACGGGTTTCCTAGTTCTCCCTTAATCATTCTGGACTTACCCTCGTTGAGCACCGTCAAGAGGCGGGCATTCGAGCAACCGGTCAAGCGCTCAATCCGCAACGAGGTCGAGGCAAGGGCGTTGCTGGCCGCCCTCAAGAAGATACGGCCAGTCATCCAAGAGGGCGAGCGGGTCCCGACGCCCGTGGTCTTGTCGCCATATCTGGCACAGGTCAACTATCTCGAGCGGCTGCTTAAGCCTGAGCTCACTGTATCCACGGGCACGCTGTTTGGCTTCGCCAGCCCGCGGGGTGATGGGAAGTTCGTATACACCAGCGACAGCTTCCAAGGCGGCGAGGCCGATCTCGTCGTAGCCAGCCTCGTTCGCAATAACGTTCTCGTCGGCTCGAGAGCGCTCGGCTTTATGTAGAACCCTCAGCGCTTGAACGTTCTACTCAGTCGAGCCAAACACAAACTCATCCTTGCAACCAGCCGTCAATTCGTCCGGAATGCAGTCGATGGTATTGACCCCGACGCAGTCGACGACGAGCTTAGCTTTCTGCGCGTCTTGCTCGACGAACTGATTCGCTTATCAGGGATCGAATTTCCAGCTGTCGGAAAGGCTGTCTCGATCATACCTGTCGATGAGCAGGGAAGGCTGCACGGGTGAACAATATCTACATCCCGGCATGGCACTACCGGGCGCCCGGCATCGTCCAGCGGACATGGGGCTGGAGCCCGATCGAGGAGATGATCCTCATCTCGCTCGATCGGAGCCCAGGAACGATTCATAGCGTATCCGAGGCGCTGGAAATCCCCCGCCAAGTCGTCAGCTCCACCGTGGCTCGGCTGATGCAATTTGGGCTCGTCGAGGTGCGACTATCGCCACAGCCGGTCTTGACCACCAGCGCCATTGGCCGAGACTTCATACGCTCCGGTCAGGCGCTCCCGGAACGAACCGCCGATCGCGAGATCGGCATCAGCGTCGTTTATGAGAAAGTCGGACAATCAGTTTTCAGGACCAAGGACGTCAATACAATCTCGGTCGCAAAACTTCCCGCAAAGGGCCTGATCGTCAGATTTCCGGAAGGTGAACCACCTGAGACGCACTATTCGATGATGCAGCGTGTGAACGAGTTTATGATCGTCATGCTCAGGCCGGGTGAATGGCTGCGCGGCGTTCAGGCTACGAGCTCCTTTCTCGAGGCGCGATTTCTGGTCCTCGACCTCTACGAGATCGGAGCCGGTGTGTTCCCTCAGGGCGCGAGCAGCAGGCTCGTCGAGGCTCTTCTCGCGACGATCAGAACCGGCGTACTGCCGAAGACGGCGCTGGCGCAGCCGCAGCACCGTATATCCATTGCGACGCGCCTCGAGGCCGATCAACTTATTGTCGGTGCCGAGCAACACCTGCAGCGCTTCGAGCAGATCGTCAAGGCTGCCAAATCGGACGTATTCATCCTGTCTACTTTTGTTGCCGCACAATCTGACGAGCGAGGCAGAGATAGCCGGGAGCGTATCGTGCGAGCCCTGGAAGATGCGTGCAGGCGGGGCGTCAGATGCCATCTCTTCTTCGGCACTTCGCTCGATCGCGCCAAGCACGCCACTGCCATGCAGGAGCTGCATCTCCGGTTATCAGCGGCGCGGCATGCGCGAGGCTACTTGCTGGTACAGAGGGATCCCGTCGGCAGCCATGCGAAATTTTTGGTCGCCGACGATGGTCGCGACAGCGCTGTCGTGTTGATGGGATCGTGCAACTGGCTCCACTCTCCGTTCTCGGCCGTCGAGGTCTCGGCTGAGCTCACTGAGACCAATGCGGTCGCAGAGGGGTTAGACTTGCTACGGCAGATCATTTCCAACCTCTCCAGCGCCAGCCGGTCCGTGGAAACTCTGCAGTTCATGGCCTCCGAACTGCGGCGCTCGCGCAAAGTGTTGTCGACACCCGACGGCGCATAGGTCCCGGCCGTCACGCTGACGATCCTGCTAGCCGCCGATCACGAGCGTCTGCTCCGTCTCGCAGCTCACGAAGCGCAGCAATGCTTCGTCTGCTGCACAAACAAGGTTGGTGCGAACATGGTACCAGCCCTGTTCGATCCGGCAGAGGTCGCGGGCCGCAGGATCAGCGATGTCCGGATCTACTATTCGCGCCGTTCCGGCCCGGTTAAGCGCAGCCACGTGACGAAGCATCGGCAACGGCTCCACGGCTCGGTGGAACTCATCGGTGCGGCAGAGCCGCAGTTGCATGCGAAGTTCCTGGCTTGGGACCGGGATCACGTCGTCGTCAGCAGTTTGAACTGGGGTTCGCAGTCGGGGCTTGAAGACAATCCGCTCGACGAACTCGGTTTATATCTGGAGGGGCCCGAACTGGCGACCGCGCTGCTCGAGAAGTTTGAAGCCGAACTCGGATAACGGCCGTCGCGCTTCATTCCCGAACTGCGCCGGCAAATCCAATGAGCAAACATCGCAGCAATCGGCATCGACGAGCCGAAAGCAGACCTTCCGAACGTCGCGTATGGGTCAACAGCGTGGATTGCGCGAGCAACACCAGAATGTCCGAGTGGGGTCGAAAGCTGACGCGCGCACGCTCAAGCTGATCGGGTTTTGACCCTGACGACGATCCCGCATGCCGGCCGTTCTGGCCGCTCTCGAGGCAGCTTCCAGATAAAAGGCCGCCGCCACGCGGGCGGCGGCCTGGATGGTCGCCCCGGGGTAGCGGCTCACGCCGCTACCTTCACGCCCCGCATGACGGGGATCCCCTTGGCCGTCGCCTTGTCGGCGAAGTTGTCGCTGATCCCGCCCCCGGGGAAGTGCACCAGCCCCATCGGCATCTGCTCCAGGATCTGATCGTTGCGCCGGAACGGCGCGGCCTTGCTGTGGCGCTTCCAGTCGGGCTTGAACACCACCTGGGCGACCCTCCGGTTCTCGGCCCATTTCGCGGCGATCAGCTCGGCGCCCTCGCCGCCTCCGTGCATCAGCACCATGTCGGGGTACTTGGTCCGGACCCGGTCGAGCGTATCCCAGATGACCGTGACGTCCTGGTACTGCTTGCCCCCCGTGAAGGCGATCCGGGTGCCCGGCGGCAGGTGGATCTCGGTCTCAGCCCGGCGCCGGGCGCTGATGAAGTCGCGCGAGTCGATCATCGCCGCGGTCATGGTGGCCCGGTTGACCTTGGAGCCCGATCGCGGGCGCCAGAGCGACTTGGTGATCCGGGTGAACCGGTGGGCGGCGGCGTCGCGGGCGTACTCGAAGGCGTTGCGGCGCTCCGAGAGCGTCTGCCCGAGGGCGATCAGCCGCTCCAGCTCGACCGAGAGCACCTCGCTGCCGTCCTGCTCACGCTGGCTCTGGCGCTGCGCCTGCTCGTTTTCGTCGAGCTTGCGCTCGATCGTCTCGACCCGGCGGTGGAAGACGTTCACGAGCCCCCACAGCACGTCTTCGAGGTCGTCCTCCAGGCGGGTGCCGCCGAAGGCTTGCTCGAGGGCGGACATCGCGACATTGAGGGCTCCGTCCATCTGGAAAGCGCCGGGCAGCGGCCGGGGATCGTCGTGCTCCTCGAACGGGCGGTAGCCGGTGACCGCGAGCTCCTCGAGCAGGGTCGGATCGGGCTGCATGTCGTCGTCGAGGTCGTGAGACAGGTGGTCGAGCATCGCTGAGCTCCTCGGGTCCGGTCGGCCAGCGTCCATCGTGGCCTTCGTGGCGACCCAAGGCCGGGCTGGGGGCCTGGCGCACCCGCGCGGGCGTCCGCATCGCATCCTGGCGATGCGGCGGCGCGGGCCGGAGCGGAGCGGAGGACGGCTCTCGGCCGGCGATTTTGTTTCGCGATGCAAAGCCGCCCTACGGGCGGCGGCGGAAAATCGTCGGACGAGGGCAGTTGCGCCCAAGGTCCCCCGGGCCGGCACCAGTCGCCCTCTCGAAGGCCGTGGACGCCAGGCCCTCTCCCGGCCCCGGGCCAGCCCATGGATCGGTCCCCACCGGGACACCCGGTCTCAGGCTGCAACCGCGTCCCCCTCCTCGAACCGGAGATGGGACACCGCGTGGTTCGGATCGAGCTGGGGCGCGAGATGCAGGGCGAGATCACGCGGGCCGAGGTGGCACAGGTCGCGGTTATGGTCGTCCTCGCGGGGGTCGAGGTAGCTCACCAGCACGCCCGCGGCCTCGGCGCGCGCGCGCAGGATCGCCGCACCGCGCTCGCCGGCTGGATCGGCGTCGCGGGCGATGTAGAGCTGGCGCAGGCCGGGAGGGAGGATGAGGGCGCCGAGGTGTCCCCCAGAGAGACCGGCGACGTGCGGCACCGCCGGCAGGAGGAGCTTGAGCGACAGCACCGTCTCGACACCCTCGCCGGCCACCATCAGGTCCGGGACCGTGCCGGGAAAGCGCACGCCGTGGCCGAGCTGCTGGCCGAGCCCCCGCCGCGGGTCGCGCAGCGCGGCCTTGCCACGCCCGTCCGGAGCGAGCCAGGTCCGGCTCACGCCCATGACGGCGCCCGACAGGTCGGTGATGCCGGCGATCAGGGCCGGGTGCCAGGTGTCGGGGCCCGGCTCCTTCTGGGACGGCCGGTACAGGCAGCGTGGGTGGAAGCGCAAGGAGGGCTCGCCGACGGCATGCTCGAGGCCTCGCGAGCGCAGGTAGGCCGCCGCCGGGGTGCCGGCGAGCGAGCGGCCGTAGCCCCACAGCCGCCGGGCGGACTCGGTCGTATCGGAGGCAGGCGAGACGCTGCGGGCCGGCTCGGTCACCAGTGGCTCGGGCAGGCTGAGGAACGCCCTCGCCTCCGCCAGGGCCTCCTTCCAGCGGTTGCCGGTCTGAAGCACGATCACGTCGAGGAGGTCGCCGTGCTCGCCGGTCGCGGCATCGGTCCACTTGCCGCAGGCGCCCTTGCCGGTGCTCGGCCCGGTGAGGCGGACATACATCGATGCCCCCTCGGAGTTGAAGGCGTCGCCGACGCACCAGAACCGGCCGGAGCGGTAGCCGTTCGAGAGATAGCGCCGGCAGAACGCCTCGGCGCGGTCGGCGAGCTGGCGGGAGAGGTCTGCGGGGGTGGGATGGGTCGGCATGGTCGGCCTCCGACGAATTCGATCATTAAGCGTGAGTGGCGGCGGCGACGCAACGTAAGAGCGCATGTCGCTCCATCACTGCCGCCAGGATCGAGGGCCCGCGCTCCCCGACGGGGATGAACAGGCGGGTGCGCCATTGGATCGCCTCGGAGAACAGCCCGATCGTCTTCAAGCCGGCCCGCGCACTCTCGCTCGCCCCGATCAACTCGATGCGGTGCTCGCCCATCACTCTCACTCTCTTCACCTGGAGCCCGCCGGAGAGCTGGAGGCTCGTGCGCCCGCCATGCACCGCCGCGTAGGCCTCGGCCGGGTCCATGGCCGGCCCGGCGCGGAGGTTGAGCCTCTCGCGGATGACGTGCAGGTCGTGGGGGTCGACCACGCGCCCGACGATCCGCTCGCCGTCGTCGGTCACCAAGCGGAACACCCGCATGTCGATGCCGGGCAGGCGGTCCCAGATCGGCAGGAGCAGGCCGGTGATAACGTAGAGGGTTCGCTCGTCGAATTCCGGCAGGGCCGCCAGCTCCGCCTCCCAGGCGGCCAGGAAGGCCTCGGCCGGCACCTCCTCGAACGAGGACCGCGCGTACTGGTCCCGGTCGAAGAGCTGGCGCTTGAGCGGGCGCACCAGCCGCACCCGCTCCACCACCGAGCCGTCCTCGCGCGTCTCGCTCGCCGCCTTCCCCATCAGCCCCGGCCGGCCGTTCTTGCCGTTCACGACCGGCCGGAAGCCGGCCGCGATCAGGTCGAGGGCGCCGGCGCGATCGAGCGGCTGGAGCCGGCGCCGCTCGGTGATGGTCAGGAGGCGGGTATGCGCGCCGCTCGCCGGGTGGGTGTAGGCGACCTCGCGGGCGGTGACCTTGAAGGATTCCGCCGTCAGGACCTCGACCCCGACGTCATAGACCCCGGCCGAGATCGCGCCCTCGATCACCTGGGCCAGCCGTTCCTCGAACGCCTCGAACAGGCGGTTCTGCATCGCGATGCGCAGCGCGAGCACGCGGTTGAGGAAGCGGCCGATCGGCGGCAGCTCCTCGTGCACCGCCCCGGTGTCGGAGGTCAGCGAGAGGCCGGTCGACGCCTCGAACTCCTGGAGCGAGCATCCCGCGATCTCGCCCCGCACGATCGCCCAGTAGAGCTGGCGCAGCGCGGTCGCGGCGTAGGGGCCCTCGAGGTTGTCCTCGGGGCGGAACAGGCCCTGGCCGCCGGTCTGGCGCTGGCCTCGCGTGATGGCCCCGAGGGTGTCGAGGCGGCGCGCGATGGTCGAGAGGAAGCGCTTCTCGCCCTTCACGTTGGTCGTCACCGGGCGAAACAGCGGGGCCTGCGCCTGGTTGGTGCGGTTGGTCCGGCCCAGGCCCTGCACGGCCGCGTCGGCCTTCCAGCCGGCCTCGAGCAGGTAGTGGACGCGCAGGCGCTGGTTCTTCGCGCCGCGGTCGGCATGGTAGCTGCGCCCGGTGCCGCCGGCATCCGAGAACACCAGGATCCGCTTCACGTCGTCCTGGAAGGCCTGGGTCTCGGACAGGTTGGCCCCCGCCGGCCGGTTCTGGAGCACGAGCCGGTCGACCCCGTCCGGGCCCGCCTGGCGCACGATCCGGCGCGAGCGGCCGGTGATCTCGGCGACGGCGCCGGTCCCGAAGTGGTGGAGGATCTGGTCGAGGGCCGACTGCACGGGGCTCAAGCCGCACAGGTGCTCGATCAGGCCGTCGCGGGCCTCGACCGCCTCGCGGCACTGGATCGGCTGGCCGTCGGCGTCGAGCGCCGGCCGGGACTGTACGATGCCGTCGGCATCGCTGTAGGGCTCGTAGAGCTGGGTCGGGAAGGCGTGCTTGAGATAGTCGATCACGTACTCGCGCGGGGTGACGTCGACCTGGAGGTCGCCCCACTCCTCGGACGGGATCTCGGCGAGCCGGCGCTCCATCAGCGCCTCCCCGGTCGAGACGACCTGGACGACCGCGGCGTGGCCGGCCGCGATCCCCGCCTCGATCGACGCGATCAGCGAGGGGCACTTCATCGCCGTGAGCAGGTGGTTGAAGAAGCGCTGCTTGCTCGACTCGAACGCCGAGCGTGCCGCCGACTTGGCCGCCCGGTTCAGCGTGCCGCTCTCGCCGGTGACCCCGGACGCCTTCAGCGCGGCGTCGAGGTGGGTGTGGATGATCTGGAAGGCATCGGCGTAGGCGTCGTAGATCGCCGTCTGCTCAGGGGTCAGCGCGTGCTCGAGCATCTCGACTGTGACGCCGGCATAGGACAGCGAGCGGGCGGTGTAGAGGCCGAGCGCCTTGAGGTCGCGGGCGAGCACCTCCATCGCCGCCAGTCCGCCCTGCTGCATGGCGGTGACGAAGTCGGTCCGGGTCGGGAACGGGAAGCTGCCGCCGCCCCACAGGCCGAGCCGGTGGGCGTAGGCGAGCTTCTCGACCGTCACCGCGCCGGTGGCCGAGACGTAGAGCACCCGGGCGTCGGGCAGGCGGTACTGGAGGCTGAGGCCGGCGCGCCCCTGCTGCGAGGCCTCGACCACGCCGCGCTCGCCCAAGCCGCTGGCGGCGTTGGCGAGCGAGTGCGCCTCGTCGATCGCGATCGGCCCGTCGAAGTCCGCCCCGAGCCAGTCGATGATCTGGTCGAGGCGCGAGCCGGACCCGTTGCGCCCGGCCCCGCGCAGGGTGCCGAAGGTCGCAAACAGGATGCCCTCCGGCAGGACGATCGGCTTGCCCGGCGCGAAGCGCGACAGCGGCACGATCTGGAGCGGCTCCTGGCCGAGGTGGCGCCAATCCCGCTGGGCGTCCTCGAGGAGCGCCTCGTTCTTCGAGATCCAGAGCGCCTTCCGGCGCCCCTGCATCCAGCTATCGAGGATGATGCCGGCGACCTGGCGGCCCTTGCCCGCCCCGGTGCCGTCACCGAGGAAGAAGCCCTGGCGGAAGCGCACGGCGCCCTCGGCGCCTTCGGCCGCGGCGGAGAGCACGGTTCCGGTCTCGTCGAGCGTCCACCAGCCCGGGAGGTGGCGGGCATGGGCCGCGCCGGCATAGATCACGGTCTCGAGCTGGCAATCCGAGAGCAGGCCGCCGGACACGACCGCCGCCGGCAGGTGCGGGGCGTAGGCCGGCCGGGGCAGCCGCACCGAGGCCATGGCGGTCGACTGCACGAGGCTGGTCGGGTGCGGGTGGGCGCCCTCGATCCGCAGGGTCTCCAGGGCATAGTCCTCGTAGAGCGCGGCATCCGCGTGCAGGATGGCGGGCAGCTCCTCGATGACCTCGTAGGCGAGGGGCCCGGCCGGCGCCGCAGCGGCCGCCGCCGCGGCGGCAGTGGCAGTGGCGGCCTGTGCCGGGCGAGCGGGGGCACGCCGGGCAACGCCCGGGATGGCGCTGCGCGCGGCGCTCACGGGCGCGGGCATCACCAGGGGGAGACGGGACGGGACGCCGGCCATGACGGCTTCGAGCAGCGCGGTGGTGTCGTCGCAGATCCCGAGCGGTGCCGCAGAAGCCCCGGCCGCGCCGGCCGGCATCCGGTCGAAGACCGACACGCGCACGTCGACCGTCGTCCCGTGCCGGGCGTAGGCCCGGCCCGCAAGGCCGGCGGAGAACACGAGCTGCCCGCCGCGCTCGGCCAGCGCCCTGAAGGCGTCGGCACTTCCGGGACGGTCCGGCCGGAAGCTCTCGCCGGTGATCGCCACGAGCCGCCCGCCGGGGGCGAGCCGCGACAGCGCCGAGCGCAGGTGCGTGGCCGTGGCATCGCGGTAGCGGCCCTCGACCGCGGCCGCGACCGAGAACGGCGGGTTCATCAGCACCACGTCCGCGGCGATGCCCGCGTCGAGGCGATCGTGGATCTGCGCGGCGTCGAGCTGCGTCACGCCGCCGGCCGGATACAGCGCCGAGAGCAGGCCGGCCCGGGTCGCGGCGAGTTCGTTGAGGTGGAGGCGCGCGCCGGCGAGCTCGGCGTGGATCGCCAGGAGGCCGGTCCCCGCCGAGGGCTCCAGCACCCGCTCACCCGGGCGCACCATGGCGGCGTAGGCGGCGACGTAGCCGAGGGGGAGGGGGGTCGAGAATTGCTGGAACGCCTCGCTCTCCTCGGAGCGCTGGGTCTGGGTCGGGAGCAGCCCGGCGATCCGGGCGACCATGGCGAGCCGCTCGGGCGCGACCGCGGTCCTGGCGCGGATCGCCGGCCAGAACCGGCGCAGGAAGAGCACCTGGGCGACCTCGCCGGCCTCGTAGGCGTCCTTCCACAGCCAGAAGCCCTCGGCGTCGCTGCCGCCGCAAGCCGCCTCCATGGCCGCCCGGAGGATGCCGGCATCGACGGGCCGGCCCTTCGCGAGGTGCTCGGCGAGGCCGGTGCCGGCCTCCAGGATCGCGGCCGGCGACGGCGACGGGGCCGGGGCGAGGGCGGTGCCGGTCTGGAAGTGCTGGGCGCTGATGGAGAAGTTCACAGTCGTAAGCTCCTGTCGGATCACGCCGAACCGCGGGTCTCTCTCTCGACCTCGCCTCGGCTCGATCCCGACAGGGCTCCTCTTCCTCTCTGGCCCCGAGGCTTTTTTTCTCATACTGGAGGTTGATGGACACGGCGGATCGCCCTTCCACACCTTCGTTCCCGTGCGGAATGGACAATGATATTGACCTGTTGCCGAGTCTTGCGCTGTCATGGAATGACTACATCACAGCGGAGGGATTCGTCGGTGCGATCGGCCGCACACGTTAGACAATGACCTGTCCGCCAGTTGCGCGGCTCGGGTCTTGGAGTCGCACATAAGCGGCAACAAGATCCGCCCGGCTGATCTCCACGCACTCATCAATTCGGTGTCCATGGCTCTCAGACGTTCTGCCGACCGCGATACCGACACGGTCGAACCAGGGACCCCGATCGTCCCCGTTGCCACGGACCTTGGCTTCGTCGCCCTGAACTATTTTCGGAACTGGGACCCGGGACGCCGGCGCACACCAGCGGAGATCGCCGCCTCGATCCAGGAGACGTTCCTGGTCTGCTTCGAGGACGGCAAACGGTGTCGGAGGCTGAAGCAGCATCTGCGGCGGCTCGGGCTGACCCCGGACGACTATCGCAAGAAGTGGGGCCTGCCGGACGACTACCCGATGAAGCCGGCCGTCATCGAGACGGGTTACCTCCGGGCGCAGGCTCCGGCACGCGCGCTCACGCAAGCGGAGATCGCCGCCTCGATCCAGGAGACCTACCTGGTTTGCTTCGAGGACGGCAAGCATTATCGGATACTGAGCCGCCATCTGCGGCTATACGGGCTGACGCCGGATGACTATCGCAAGAAGTGGGGCTTGCCGGACGACTATCCGATGCTGGCGGCCGCCGACCGCGACCATCGCTCCAGGCTCGCTGTCGAGCGGAAGCTCGGCAAGTACGATCGCAGCAATTCGAAGCCGCGGGGGCCCTATGTCATCAAGTCCAAGGTCCAGGCCGGCGACGGCCCGGCCAAGCCGAAGGCGCAGAGCCCGCAGCGCGCTGGCAGCCCCGGGGCGACAAAGAGCACCGAAGGCGCTCTCCTGATCGCGGCCGCCCCCCTGAGGGTTCGGGCTGCCCCTCGTTTCACGCCGACACGTCCATGGCAGGCCCTCGACGGTTCCGAGGGCCGCGCGATGCGGCCGTCACCCGCAGGGCCGAAACCCGGTACGGGGTTCGGTGAGCGAAGCGAGTAGGACGCGGTCCCCAAGGGACGCGCCCAGAAGCGATAGCTCCGCTCCACAACAAACGAGAATTACCTTGGCCTTAAAATTAAGACACCAGATTAATCGATCTGTCGGGTGGGGGTTTCTGGTGGCCACCATCCTACACGCAGTTCCTGCTCAGCCGTCCGAAGCGATCGAAATCCTAGGCCTTTGGGAGCAGGTCGCGACGAACGCTGGCGCCTGTCAAACATGCAACATCGAGTTCCAGGCTGGAAGCTCTGGCCTGTCCGTCACCGCCAACAATGGCTGGGCGGCATCCCTACGGGGTTCAGACGAGCACGGTATCGTCGGGACAGGCCGCTGGGACGATCGTGGACGGACATGGGTGTCGGGGAAGCCGTTCACGATCAGCTTCCGTCGAGAAGGTGATCACCTCGAAATGACGATGACAGTCGATACGGGCACCGATCCGAAACCTGTGGTGCGAGGCACTTACAAACGGGCTTGGCACGGAGCTTGAAAGGGCAACGGCTCCGACTCCATAGCTCTTAGAATTTTTACGAAAATTGTTATTTATTTCGATTTTGGCAGCCAACTGCTACTCCGCTGCCGGTACCGGGCGTCGCCTGCGACGCCACGTCGTTGGCGGCGGTGCGTCCTCGTGGGCGCGGGCGAGCGTTTCGAGCCACGATGCGACATCGGCCGGGATCTCGCCGTGACCGGCGCCCCACCAGCGGACCATGCGGTCGTCGCAATCCAAGGCATTGGCGAGGCCCCGCTGTGACCAGCGCAGCAGGGCCAGCACCTCGTGCAGCCGGCCGGGGCTCAAGGGAAGAAGATCTTGACGACGGCTGCGGTACCGCCGATCAGCGCCGCCGTTGCCGCTACGGTAGTTGCTACGATCTGCCAAGGAGCAAGGGTGCGGTCACGCTCCAGCTTCGCGGCCTCGGCCATGAGCTTTTTCTGTTCCGCGACAAACTTCTCGGTTTCGACTTGAGCGCGGCGGATGCGGGCGACCTGCTCCTCGATTACCAGAGCGGTGGGAGAGGCAGCGGAGGCCATCAGGGAATCCCTTTGGTCGAGCCGGGGATGACCCACGGCTGTCTCCGCAATATGCGGAACAAGACTGGTGTCGGCAAGGGCCCGATGCTCATGATCGGGCCGGCGATAGCGATGACGTAAACCGGCGCAAGGACCCCATGCCCGGCCTCCAACATCCGGTTCACCTATCCACGGGGGCGTTTCACTCGATCACGTACTCGAGCAGCCCCGGGAGCAGGTAGACCGAACCTTGACCCTGGCGCAGGCGGTAGCCCTCACCCTCTTCCTGCAGGAGCCAGGCGCCCGCACGCTCGAAGCGCCGCAGCACCCTGCGATCGATCACGGTGACCTTCATACAGGTGCGGATGACGAGGCGCCCGCCCTTCTCGACGTGTTCCAGGGCCTGGGCAAGGTTGTTTGCAGGAACCGGCCTGGTGTCACTCATCGCTCATCTCCACGATGCTCACCCTGAGCCACCGAAACGAGAGGGAACGGACACGAAGCTTCGGCTCGTGTCCGTTCCGGGGCTATCATTCCGCGGCGATGGCGTAGCCCATGTCGTAATCGCCATCGGCCGGGCCGTCCTCGCCGCCGAGGAAGGCCGGAAGAGCCTCGACCTCATCCTCCGCCGCCGGCCCGCTGAGGAACTCCGGCAGCCCGACCTCCTCGGCCGCCATCGGCTCGCCGGCCGCGGCGGGGTCGCCGGCGTCCCGGGCGACCTCGGTGCTGATCCCGGTGGTCCGCATGATCTCGGGCAGCCAGCCGGTGGCGGCGATCAGGCGCTCGGCCTCGCGCGCCATGTCGCCCTTCTTCAAGCCCTCGAGCAGCCGCGCGGTGTCCTCGCCCTTGGCCTCGCGCACCGCCGCCAGGATCTTCCCCTTCGTGACCCGGCCGAAGTAGTTGGCCGCCGTCGGCGTCCAGTCGCGGGTCATGTCGAGCCCGACGAGGGCGGCGAGCTTGTCGCCGTGCGCCAAGGCCTCGGGGGTGCGACGGTCGTACTGGACGTGCATCGCGTTGACGCTCAAGCCGGCGCAGAGCGCGAACAGCTCGGTGCGGCTGTCGAGAGCCAGGTCGACCAGGAAGTCCCAGATCGCCTGGTGGTCGGCGGGCAGGCGCCGGGCCCACGCCTCGCGCCGGGTATCGAGGCTGCCGGCCGGCCGGAAGGTGTCGAGGCCCTGGACCGAGTGGTCGGGTCTCGCGGAGCTGGTCGAGATCTCGAGGCAGGACGCGGCGCGGTAGCCGGAGACGATGACCCGGATCACCATGGCGTGCAGGACCGCGATGAAGGCGGCGCCCGGATCGTCGGCCAGCGCCTCACGCAGCGCCATCGTGCGGTAGGTGGTCAGCTCGGTCCGGTGCTGCTCGGTGAGCGGGCGCTCGGCCTCCTCCGGCTCGGCCGCGGGCGCGACCGGGGCTGCGCCACCGCCGATCGTGATGACCGTGCGCATCACCGCCGGCGCCGGGGCGGCGACGCTGCCCGCGGGCGAAGCGGCCGGCTCACCGATCGCCGCGAGCTGCACCGATGCGCCGACATCCTGCTCCCCCGCGGCCTCGGCTTCCGCCCGGGGCTCGTCCTCCGGCCGGACGTAGCCGCGGCGCACCTTCGGCGTGCCGGTGTAGTCGAGGGTGACGAAGGCGCCGGCGATCGCGATGTCGGCCGGGTCGTAGATGCTGGCGCGGACCTCGAACGCCGCGATGTCCCGCTCGAGCTCAGCCATCCGATGCGCGACGTCGGCAGGCCACTCCTCGGTGCTGTAGCCGTGGTCTTCGTCGAGCTGCTCGCGCTCGGCGAGGGCGGCCTCGTAGGCGACCTGCTCGGCCTCGGTGAGATCGGAGCGGGTCGGCAGGACGCGCAGGCCGTAGACGCGGCTCGACATCATCGCCAGCGACACCTCGATCCACTTCCAGCCTTCCTTCGCCACCTCCTCGCCGAACTCGGCGAGCTTGGCCTCCGCGAGCCGGTCGAGCAGCGCCGCGTCCTCGAACCAGCCCTCGCCGCGCTCCGTGAACAGGTCCTTCATGACCGTGCCGCCGGCGGCCTCGTAGGCCTCCTCGCCGACGAAGAGGGTGCGGGGGTCGCCCACGCTCACCGTGCGCTCGGTGAGGGTCTGGCGGATGCTCCAGTTGCTCACCACGCCCCGCTTCTTCAGCGCCTCCCAGACCTGCACCTGGCGGGCATGGTCCTCGCTCACCGAGAAGGCCATCAGGCATTCGAGCGTCATCGCGCCGGCGCCGTAGGCCTCGAGCAGGTCCGGGCTGATCCCGGCGAGCCGCAGGCGCTGGCCCACGACCTTCTCCGAGACGAAGAAGCGGGCGGCGATGTCGGCGTGGCCCATGCCGGCGTCGGCGAGCGCCTTGAACGCCCGGTACTGGTCGAGCGGGTGCAGGGCCTCGCGCATCGCGTTCTCGGCGATCGAGTCCTCGGTCGCGCTGATCGCGCTGTCGGCCGCACGCACGATGCACGGGACCTTGACGGTCTTGGCCATGCGGCCGGACGCGACAAGGTGCTCGAGCGCCCGGAAGCGGCGCCCGCCGGCCGGGACCTCGTAGCGGCCGGTCTCCTGGCCCGCCTCGTCGAGGATCGGGCGCACGCTCAAGCTCTGGAGCAGGCCACGGTGGGCGATGTCGGCGGCGAGGTCCTCGATGCTCATGCCCTCGGCGATCCGCCGCACGTTCGCCTGGGACAGGCTGAGCTTGTCGAAGGGAATCCCGACCGCTTCGGTCAGCACGATCTTGCCGGCGGGGCGGGTGCTGCTGCGGGCGGCAGGCTTGGCGGTGATCTTGGCTGCGGGCTTGGTCTTGATCATGGCTCGTCATCCCAGCGTCGGGCGGTCGGCTCTCTGTCGACCTCGAAACCCTCACGCAGGCGAAGCCCCCCTCTGACTCCAGAAGGGGGCCGCTGGACGCGATGGGGGACGGATCAGGCGGCCGTGCCGGTATCGCCGCCGGCGCCGAGCAGCCGCAGCGGCGGGACGGCGGAGCTCGCCGCCTCGTCGAGCCGCGCCAGGAGGTCGGAGAGGGTCTTCCCGGCCTCGTGGGCGTTGCGCAGGGCCGCCAGGGTGATCATCGGCTCCCCGGCGTCGTCGGCCGCCTCGTTCGCCACGTAGGCCAGCCCCGGGCGCCAGTGGCGCAGGCCGGCCTCGAACACGCCGCTGCGGGCGCACCACGCCCGCTTGTAGGTCAGCCCGTGCGCCTGGCAGTAGGCGTCGAGGTCGGGCGTCATCCCGTGATCCTGGAGGTCCTCGAGGATCAGGCGCGTGCCCCCGACCAGGGCCTCGTCCACCAGGCGGTCGGCCTCGCCGAAATAGCGGCCGACGGCGGCGGCGAGGCCGGCGACCGCCTCTCCGTCCACGAGGGGGCCGCCGATGGTCACGGTGGTCATGACGAATTCGCCCATGTCGATCTCTCCTTGGCGCCGCCGCAGGCCGGTGACGCTCCACGGGCGAAGGCCCCCCTCGCGAGCGAAGGGGGCCGACAAATCAGGGGCGGGGCGGGTTCAAGCCCCGCGCGCCGGGATCACCGCCTCGGCGCGCAGGCGATGTGCAGGACCTCGGCGCCGGACGACGCCAGGGCGCTGAGGTCGACGAGCACCACCAGGGCCTTGGAGACGTCGCCGGCGAGGTGCGCCGCCGCGGCGGCGGGCGTGTCGAACCGGCCCTTGCGCACGAGCTCGCCCTGGGCGGCGGCCAGGACCCTCTCGCCGTCCTGCACCGTGCATTCGAAGGTCATATCGTGGATGCTCTGGGTCATGCGTGCCTCGCTGGTGATCGAGGGGCCGAGACCCTCTCTCGACTTGTCGATCCCTCGAAGGCGCGAAGCGGCTCCTCTGACTCTCACGGCGGACCGGCCAGTCTGACGGCGACCCGGCGCGTGTCGGCGGCCTGTGCCAGGCGTGCGATCAGGGCGAGCTCGTCCGGGGAGCACGAGCCCCGCACCTGGAGGTCGACCCAGTGCCCGCTCCGGCCGACGTGGCTGTCCCGCAGGCGGTGGCTCGAGGAGGTATAAAAGCTCTCGTTTGGCTCGATCGGCCGCACGCGCGAGGTCAGGAACAGGAGGCCCGAGCCGAGATTGCCGCAGAACAGGCGCTCGTCGGCGCCGGCGGTCTTCGGCCCCCCGCCGATCGTGCGCTGGCCGATCTGCCGGAAGGCCTCCGCGAAGCTGCCCGGGTTCGGCGTCGTCCGCGGGGTGAGCGTGTGGCGGCCGCCCCAGGGCGGCCGCTCCGGATCGACCCGGCCGGTCGCGATCTCGTGCAGCAGGGTGCCGAGATAGCTCGGGTCGGCCGGATACGGGCAGACCCGCCACAGGGCCCGGATCGCCCGCCGCCGATCGGGGTCGAGGCCCGCCAGGCGGGCGCGGACGCTCCGCCAGGCCTCGGACCGCTGCCGGCGGCTCTCCCGCTGCCGGCGCTCCCAATCCCCCGTGCGCCGGATCATCTCTTCCGCGACGCAGAGCTGTCGCTCGGCGATGGCCTCGGCGAACAGGGGCAGGGCCTCCTGCTCGCGCTGCCGCTTTCGCCGGTACGCCGCGCGCTTGCGCGACGTGTCCTCGTAGGGGGTCGGCCGGGGCCAGGGCTTGAACCGCATCACGCGGCTTCCCGTTCGGGCAGCGCCGCCGCCGCCGCCGCGGCCTCACCGTCGCCGTTCCCCGCCCCGTCGGCCTCGGGCGTCTCCGGGGCGAAGCCGTATTCCGCCGGCAGGCGGGCGAGCAGCCATTCGGACGAGCGGCTGGCCAGGCCGGCAGCCGCCACGATGGCGCGGGGATCGCCGCGCAGCACCTCGAGCCACGACGCGATGTAGTCGGCGTGGCGCACCGTCGGCACGATGCCGAGGCTGGCGCAGAGGTAGGCGGCCGAGATCTCGGCCACCAGCTCCTCGCGCGCGTAGCCCTCGCTGCCGAAGCGGCCGGTGAGGTCGCGGGCGAGACGGTGGGTCGCGCCCGTCGCGTGCGACAGTTCGTGAGCCGCGGTCCGGTGGAAGTTGATCGGCTCGTGGAAGGATTGCGGCGGCGGCAGCACGATCGCGTCGTCGGCCGGGCGGTAGAACGCCCGCTGGCCGCCGAGATGGATGCTCACGCCGCTCGCCTGCATCAGCGCGCGGAAGCACGGCTCGATCAGGTCCTCGCGCGGCGGCGGCGGGGGGGCGTACAGGTCCTCGGGCAGGCCGTCGCACTGCGCGACGCTGAAGACCGTGTACTGCTTCAGGAACGGGATCGAGCGCGCCTCCTCGCCCGTCTGGCTGGCCCGCTCGCGCTCCCGGTCCGGGGTGAAGCGGTTGGCGTAGACGACCGGCGTGCCCTTCTCGCCGCGGCGCACGTTCCCCCCGAGCTCGAGGGCCTGGCGGAAGGTGAGCCAGCGCTGGGACGGGTACCCCGCCTCCATGCCGGCCGACCACAGAAGCAGCACGTTGATCCCGGAATACGCCCGGCCGGTCTGCGCGTTGCGCGGCATCCCGACCGCCGCGGCGCCCGGCAGATCGCCCCACGGCTGCACCCACGGCACCCGGCCCGCCTCGAGCTGGGCGATGATCGTGTCGGTGATGCGCTGGTAGAGGTCGACGCGTGGGCCTGGAGCGGCCTCGGCGCGGGCGGCAACGGGGTTCCGGGACGAGGTGGGGCGGCGGGCCATGGCGGCGCTTTCGCGACGGGCGCCGGAGCCTCTCTCCGACCTGATCTCCCGTCATCCCGGCGAAAGCCCCTCTCTGCCTCTGGTCCGATGGCAGACGGGCATCGGGGTTGACCTAAGGTTCACGACAGGATCCCTCAAAATCAATCTCAGGTAGCTGGTATGGGGAGCGTCGTCGCTTAATGATTGTACCGCAGCGGCAGGTGCGTACACCGCCCCCGTCTCCGAGCGGCCGGATTCCGCGACCGGTCGAGGTCCCTGGCAAGACGCGCACCGCGG
Source organism: Methylobacterium sp. ap11 (assembly GCF_900110515.1). NCBI lineage: Bacteria > Pseudomonadati > Pseudomonadota > Alphaproteobacteria > Hyphomicrobiales > Methylobacteriaceae > Methylobacterium > Methylobacterium sp. ap11. The sequence continues at coordinate 33,644 of NZ_FOEB01000031.1, forward strand.
GGCAGCAGTTCGAGGAGCACGCCCGTGCGACACCCGACCGAGGCCGAGCCGTCGCTGGAGCAGCGCACCATCGCGGCCCACCGCCTCTATCTCGCGGCCCTGATGCGGGCCGAGGCGCTGGAAGCGCTGGAGGCGCTGGAGGCCGCCGGGCACATCGCGATCGACCTGAGCGATGGTGACCGAGGCGCCATTCTCCTCGAGCACCGTGAGCGGTTCCAGGATCTCAACGACCTGGTGGACGAACTCGGCTACGTGCCGAAGGGCTTTGCCAAGCGATCCGAGATCGACCTCGAGCGGGCTCCGGCTCGCGAGCCCACTGCGCAGTGGGGCGGGCCGTGCCCGCAGCCACAGGCCCGCGCCGGGGCGCGGGCCGCACCGACCGTCAGGTCAGCTTGATCAGTGCGGCGAGGGCGCCGAAGGTCGTCACGAGGCCGCCCACGATCATGCTGCCGAGTCGAATGGTCAATCGGAGCGTCTCCAGCTCCATGGCGGAGCGGAGCTCGTCCTTGGTCGCGCGCAGATCCTCCTTGGTCACGAGGTCGACCATGATGAACTCCCGGGCCGCTGCGGCGTGAGCCTCGGCATGGTCCTGAGCGATGCCGGCCTCGCGCAGGGTCTTAGAGTATCCGAGCGTGTCGAAGGCGTAAGCCATGATCCCGTGTCTCCGTATGTCGCATGGTCCGGCCCCGCCCGGTGGGGCGGGGCGGCGAGGGGCCAGGGCTCAGTCCTGGCGGCGCCGGCCGGTGCGAGCGCCCTCGGAGCGGTTCGGGCGACGGTCCTCGGTGCGGGTCCAGATCAGCGAGTGGGTCTTGCCGCCCTCGTCGGCGAAGAGGCGGGCGTAGAGTGCCGCCGGCAGGCTCGGGTCGTCGATCTTGACCGAGAGGTATTCCCGCTTCTCCGTCGAGACCTTGGCCCATCCGGCTCCGATCTCGGCCTTGCCGAGGTAGACGCGGTGGGTGGGAGCGTTCTCGTGGGTCCCGTCGTCCACCGTCACGATCGAGACCTTCTTGGCGTTGATCGTCAGGGTGGTGATGTCGCCGATAAAGCCGGTGTCGGTCTGGGTGAAGGTGCCGATGGTCGCCATGATCGTGATCCTCGTCCGCTGCTCTTGGCCGCGCCCTTGCGGCCTCGATGGCGGTCGTCGAGCCGGAGGCGACCGGCGCCGCACCTGCTTTGCAGGCCGCAGCGGAGCGGAGGACGGCGGGAAGCGGGTTTCTTGGTGCGCGAGGAGCCGCCTTGGCGGCGGGGAAGAAACCCGGGGCCCGCCGTTGCGGTGGTCCCGGTCGCCCCGGATAGAAAACCGCCCATCACCGAGGCCACTGGGCTGCGGCCCGGCACGGGCGCACCGAACGGGTCCTGGCCGTCCGGCCTCCATTACCACGCCGCTCGCCGCGGTCGGCTTCAGGGATACCCGTTGCATCGACGCTCGATGATGCCGGGCGTGAGCGGTAGGCCGGCCCCATGCCGACTGGGCCTGCCGCCTCCGCTACCTCGGCCGGGCACGACGTGGCGTCTGGATGGGCCCGGTGATCGTTCGAACGTGCGGCCTTCGCCCAGAGCCGTCCCCGGCGCCCGGCTCCGACCCTCAACCCTGCCTTTGCAGATCGCGGGCGGTGGTCATGGGATCGCTGCCCGATCACGCCGCCGGGTCAGCGCCACGCCCGAAGGATCGGCCGAAGTCTCTGTCGGTGGCTCTCTGGCTGCGCAGAGCTGACAGATCAGCACAGGCCACCGGGTAGTTGGGCGACAGGCCGTACCGGAGCCGGTACTCGTCGAAGCTCAGACCGTGGCTCCGAAGGTGGCGCCGCAGGGTCCGGTATTTCTTGCCGTCGACGAAGGACACGAGCCCGTCAGGGGTAATGGAATTGCGGATCTGGGCCGGCGTCGCCCTGCGGAATACAGGGTCGGCCGTAGCGCCATCCTCATCGATCGATCTCAAGCCGCGATCAATGGCGACGATCAGAGTATCGATATCCGATCTTGGTATAAAATTGTGAGAGACGTAAGCGACTGCAATCGCGCCGATTAGCTCGATCCGCGATCTTGATCGATCATTCGATGCATATTTTGCGATCGTTCCAAACTGTTTCCAGCAACCATTATACCATAAACACCCGGTTGCGTAATCACGACAATGGAAATCATATTTTTCAAGTCACGTCGATATCTGTCAACGCAAATCCCTCACCCTTGAACAGCAGCGGCATTCGATACGTTCGGGCGCCGGCGTAGGCGAGGCAGTCGGCGAGGGTCAGTCGCGCAGGGTGATTCCCTTCTCCGAAGCGCTCGAAGGCTTCGGTCGCCAGATCGGCCGCCTTCGGCGAGACGGCGACCACCTGGATCGCCGCGAGGGCGAGGTAGTCCCGCACGGCCTGCCGGGCGTCGGATAGCGGCAGGTCGAGGATACGGGCCAGCGCCAGCGTGGTCTCGCCGACGGCGATCGGGGAGGTGAGGCGCTGGCGGGCCTGCTGGAGGCGCGCGACGAGGGCGGCGGCGTCGGGCTCGCCGGCGAGGATCGCGATCAGGGCGGAGGCGTCGACGAACATCAGCGACCGCCGTACAATTCATCGCGAAACGCGCGGCCAGCCGGCTGCGGGTTCGGCCCGGCCCGCTCGCGCAGGGCGCGGGCGAAGGCGAGCGATTGAGCAACGAGGTCGAGCCGGCTCTTTTCACGGTCGATTTCGTTGCGTAAGGCTTGGCGGACGGCTTCCGTCTTGGTCGAGCGCTTGAGCGTCGCCAGCTCGTTGGCGAGCGCCTCGACCTCCGGGCCCTTGACGGAGAGGGCCATATATATCCCAAACGTGCTATAGCGGATATCCTGCATAGGATATCCGAGCGTGAAGGCGGGACAAGCCCGCCGGGCGCGAAGGGGTCGGGAGGCTCACGCCTCCTCGAAGGGGTCGAATTCGGTGACGACCTGCGCCGGGTCGCCGTCGAACTCGTCGGAGGGCATGACCCCGAAGCCGGCCTCGGACCGGAACACCGTGACCGGGACCATCAGGGACTGCGCGAGGCTGTGGGCGTAGCTGTTCGCGTGGGTGAGGTCGGTCGCCATGGGGTCGTGCTCCTGAGGGAGCGGGGGCGATCCCCGCTCGACAGCGGCCCCAAGAGGCCGGGAGCGGCCGCGATCACCGCGGGAGGCGTCAGCCGAGCGCGGCCGCCCGCTTCGCGGAGCGGACCCCTTGCGGGTTGATCGTGGAAGGACGCGACGGACTACGGGGTTGCGGCGAGAGAGCGGGGTCGTCCGCCGCCGTCCGTGCCCGACATCGACATGACATCGATATCATAGCGATATGCCATGCCGTTCGGGCCGCGTGGCGGCCGCGGCGCCTCACAGGTCGAGATCCTCCTGGAGGAAGCGGGCCGGGATCGCCTCCTCGTTCCCCTCCCAGAGGATGCGGCCGTCCTTCCAGATCGTGACGTAGCCGCCGCCCTTAGGTATCGGCGCCGGCGGTGCCGCCTCGTAGTTCGCGCACCCGAACTCCGCGGCCGTAGCCGAGAAGGCGGGTCGCGGATTGTTGCCGAGCAGGACGCGGTCACAGGAGCCGGTCGGGCGTTTGACCCGGCGCCGCGACAAGCCGTACCGAAAGGCGTCGTAGGCCTGCTGCTCGCCGTCGGCGGGTGGCTTCCAGTGCCGGCAATGCTTGCACCGGCCCGGCCGGGCGTCGGCCGGCTCGATGAGCGCCGGTCCGCCATTGTGCCCGAGGCGCGCGGTCACGACCGGGCTCCGGGCGCGACGTCGGCCGCGAGGAGCCAGGAGCGCAGCTCCTGGCGCATCCGGCCGATCGGGGCGTTGTGATGACGCTGACGCGGGCGCGGCGGTGCACGCACCCCATCTCGACGAAGCCGCGCACGAGCGCGTGCATCACCTCGACGTAGAGGGCGCCGCCCACGAGGGCGAGGTCGGTGACCGGCACATCACCGTAGCGGGTCAGCCCGGCGATCTCGGCGCCGGCGTGTATCCCGCAGGTATCAGGGTCGGAGGCGGAGCCCGGCCGGGGCCAGCGCGTGGTCACCCCGCCGGCGATCATCCGGTCGGCGAGGTCGCGGGTCAGCCGCACGTTGTAGAGGTCGATCGGCGTCGAGGCGGCGCGAAATCCGTGCAGGGCCGAGAGGACCGCGACCTTGGCCCGGGCGCCGGCCGGGTCGGCCGTGCGCAGCGTGCGCCAGAGCGGGCCGTCATAGCGGTCGATCGCCGGGATGTAGCCGGGGTCGGGGCGCTTGGTGGCGGAACAGGCGAGAATGAGGAGGCGGGTCATGGCGTGCATCCGCGACGAGTGCCGGAGCCTCTCTCCAGTCTTTCTCCCGTCGCGATCCCCCGGCGCTTCTCTGGCTCTTCACGCACGCTCCGATGTCATTTGTCAGCGCATGCCTCTTACGCAAGCCGACTCGGCACGGATCAATTTTGATACCTTTGCGGCACGATCGGGCCTAATCTCAAATTTTGCAAAGGCATATAAGTGTGTCGATGGACCTTGCCACCAAGCCGAGCTCTACACTCGGCGGCTCTGCGAGTGAGTAACTGTGATTAAGGGCATTGATCGCGCAAGGTGGGTCGCTAACGTCACGCTCGCCTACCTGACCAATCATACAGTTGCACATAATCTTATGCAGACGTTGATCAGTGAAATCGACAAGGGCCTAACACCGATCCCGCCACCCCCACCGCCACTCGCCGTAAAAAATCTACGTCGGCCCATGCCGACGGCGGCGGAAATCAACCGATCGATTTTATACGACGGCCTCATCAGTTTCGAGGACGGGAAGTCGCACAAGATGCTGCGTCTTCACCTTAGGAAGCGCGGGCTTACGCCTCAAGCTTATCCCGACAAGTGGGGGCTGCCGATCAACTACCCAATGACAGCCCCATCAGTCTCCGACATCAAATCGCGCAAGGCACGTAGATCAGGCTTCAGCGCAAGCGCAGGGCGCTGATTTTCATCCCGGAGCGTTTGGTGAAAGGGGGATTCGCCCTTAACCCGGCTGTGCTAGCGTGGCCGCATCGTGCCGATCCGCCCTGAACATCGCCACTTCTACCCGATCGACTGGCCGCAGCTCTCGGCCGTGATCCACTTCGGCCGCGCCGAAGGGCGCTGCGAGGCGTGCAAGCGCCCGCATGGCGAGCTGATCGTCTGCCTCGACGGGGGCACCTGGTACGATCGCGAGGCCGGAGGCTGGCGATCCGGCCGCGGGCGGCTCCTGAGCCGCGAGCCCAGGCTCGCGGCGCTGGCCACCGCGCGGCTGACGGTGCCGATCCTGGCGGCCTGCCACCGCGAGCACGACACCAGCCGCAACACCGACCGGGATCTGGCAGCCTGGTGCCAGCGCTGCCACCTGATCCACGACCGTCCCGAGCATCTGCGGCGGCGTCGCCTAACATACCTGCGGCGGCGGGCGTTGGGCGACCTGTTCCTGGGGGCCTATCCGGCCTCCTAGATCCGCCCGGCCCAGTGCAGACCGAGCAGGATCGGGAGTCCCATCAGGAGGAGTGCGAACCCGAACGAGAGCGCATTCTCCGTCCGTGAGGGGCGCCGGTACTTGCGGCCGAACCCCTGGAACCTCTCCCAGACGAGCTGGGTCCTGAGGGCACGATCGGGGCCAAGGCCGTTGTCGTTCATCCCACCCCACCCCGGTAACGTGCACGGTGATCGCCTGGATCACGGAAGGCAGGCTAAGCCGGCGACGTTCCGCGATCCAGCGGGCGGCCAGCCTGCGGCGTCGATCCGGGCGAGGCCCGCCCGGCCTCATCCGACGGACCGGGAGAGGTCCCGGACGTGCCGGGTGGCGGCCTCGATCGCCCCGTTGGGCATCGGCGATGGAGGCCATGCCGCCGGCGAAGATCGAGACGTCCCGGGCGTCAGCTTTCAGCCGACCATCGCCGGCTCCATGTCGGGACCGGCCACCGCCACCCGGTCCCGCCCGCCGCGCTTGGCCGCGTACAGGGCGACGTCGGCGCGCTTGAGCAGGCTGTCGACGGTGTCGCCGGGCACCCACTCGCTCAGGCCGATGCTGGCGGTGAAGCGCAGGTCCGGCAGTCCCGGGACCGTGTCCGCCGCGCACTGGCCGCGGATGCGGTGGGCCGCCACCGCGGCGCCGGCGATGCCGTGGCCGGGCATCAGCACGGCGAATTCCTCGCCTCCGAGGCGGCCGGCGGTCGCCGTGGCCGCGCCGATCTCGCGCAGGATCTGCGCCACGCGGCGGATCACCTGGTCGCCGATGTCGTGGCCGAAGCGATCGTTGATCGACTTGAAGTGGTCGATGTCGATCTGGAGCAGTTGGCGGAGGACAACGAAACCGTCCTTGAGGCGCTGATGGTCGAGGCGCTGAACGACGTACTCTTGAAGTACCAGAAACCTCCAATCGTGGAGCGGCGCGTGGGCAAGCGCGGGACTGAGGACGCAGAGGAGGATTGAGGATGGAATGGACAGCCGCGGCCCACAGAGCACGCCACCACCTCGGGGCACGCAAGCGCACGTTCTCGGAGGCGCAGTCCCTCGAGCTGATCAACTTCTTCGCCGAGCACGGGACGGTCACGTCGGCCCAGATGCAGCAGCACGGATCGGCCGACTTCGTCGGGACCATCCTCGGCCACGTCACGACAGCGGTTCACGGCGGGGGCAGCGTGCCGAAGGCGGGTGGCTGGTACCGGAAGGAGGCCGCTGGCTCCGTCTACGTCATCGATCCCGGGTTCGCCGAAGCCTGGAAGGCGGGATGGGTCGCCGCCGGCTCTTCGTCGATGGCGTGAAGGGGAACGTACCCCGACCAGTCGGCGGCGGCCCCGAACCCGGGACAGGTGCGGGACAGCGTCAAGTGACCATCCTCACCGTGCCGAAGGTCATGCGGCCTCGCTCGACAGCGCCCGCTCGACGGCAGCAGGCTCCCTGTCGATGACGATCAGGAGCGTCCTGGCTGCGGCGTCGGGGGTACGGCGCTTCTGCTCCCAATCGCGGACAGCCGCCGGAGAGAACCCGAACCGCTGGGCAAACCGCTCCTGAGAGAGGCCGGTCTTCCTGCGGATCTCGGCCACATCGACAGACGGAGGCGTGAAGACCCGGCCCGGCTCCATCTCGCCGCGCGCAATCGCCCTCGCTTCCTGGGCGCTCTTGAGAAGACGTTCGCCGAGCTTCGTCATTAGATCCTCCGCTTCAGTGTCGTCAGCCGCGCCGCTACGCCCGCACGATAGTCATCGGCTAGGCAGGAAAGTTCAGTGGCGAGAGCATTCCGCTCCGCCTTGGTCAGATTGGCGCGGTCGCCCTTGTCGATGAGAGCCAAAAGAAAGAGCGGAACTTCGTTCCCACCATAGTAGTGGATCGTGCGATACCCGCCACTCTTGCCTTTGCCCTTCCCAGCGAACCGTACCTTACGAGCGCCACCTGTGCCGGACATCACGTCCCCAGCCTGCGGGTTCTCCGATAGCCAAGCCGACATAGCCTGGACCTCGTCGTCACTGAGACCGGCATCTGCCGCGTCGGCCTCAAAGGTGGGGGTGGTCAGGACCGCGTGCATGACTCTTTATATACGGCATTGCCGCATATCAGACAAGGCGGATCCAGCAGAGAGGCATGGCGCGATCTACCACATCCCGGACTGATCCCGAAGCCCGGCAATCGTCAAACCCGCAAACCCTGAAACATTGATCCCCGGAGTTCCGGTGATAGTAATGTTGACGCTCGCCCTCCTCACCGTCCTGCCGACCCGTCGTGCCTTCGTGGCTGGCGCCGTGGCTTTCCTGTCCTCTCCCGTAGACGAGCCCGCTCCCACACATACTGTAAAGGTCGCTGGTTCCTGCCTCATGCGGTCGTTCCACATCTCTGGTTCGGCCGTGCAGAAAACGGGTGTTTTCCGACATCTAAGTGTCTCTCACAAAAATCCCGATCACCGCCTCGGCTTGCTATGGTGGCGACATGGCGGCGGGAGTTTTGTGAGGTGCACTAAGATGGCCAGCCGGGTATGTTAACTGATGCCTGACGCTGACGAGCGCTTCTTGGGTCTGCGGGCGACCTACAGTGGCCGATCGGTCATGCTCGGCATCTCAGTCCCAGGGGGATGAACGATCATCGCCGAGATCAGGCGGACCGCCTCCACCACCTGAGGGCCGTGCCGCGGGGACAGCCGGTCGGGCAGCCGGGCGCCGAGCAGGCACCAGAGATCATGGTTCAGGTTGAACACGGTCGTGCCTAGGAGCCAGTCGCCGGGCAGCGGTGCGCCAAGCTCATCGCGCAGAGTCGCCGCCGCGGCGTCCTCGGCCGCCATGATCCACTCGGCCAGCGCGACCAGTGCGGGATCCTCAACCTCGCAGGCGAGGGCAAACCACAGAAGCCCGAGCCCGAAGAAAGCGGCTTCCGCGAAGGGCCCGTAGGACAAACGCGGGGTAAGCCACGCCAGCAGCGCCGTCCCGCGGCGTCGATGCCTGCCGTCACCCGCCACCGCTCTCGGGTCGGCAAGATGCGTTCGAGGGCGTACAGGCTGTCGATGAGGCCGACGAGTGTTTGGTTAAGCCCGTGGACGTGCCCCTCGTTTTCCGCCCTGCCGTAGGCGCTTAGGAGCGCCGTGCAGGCGAAGGCCCGCCGCCAATGCCGTTGTTCCTGGCTGGACTCGGTCGGCGGCTGGTCCCAACGCGCGAGTTCTAAGACCTCGCCCGGCACCTGTTGCCCGAGATCGAGGGCGCCGCCGCTCACGATCTCGCGCAGAGCCGCGAGGTGCTCGTCCGCCCGCTGCCCGTAGTCGGCCTCGGCGACGCGGCGCAGATCATCCGGGATCAGCATCTTAGCGATCAGCCCGAGCAGCGCCCCCGCGTTCGGTGGCAGGGTTTCGGGCAGCGGGATTGGCGGCATTGGCGGTTGCGCACGTGACGAGTAAGACTGGCTGAGATGCTGATCGTGGCACGGTGATAAGGGTCCGCAAACCGCCCCCAGCGGTTATTCGGCGTATCCTGCCTGTGTACGGAGAACATGTGTTTTCCGACAGGGTCGCGCGGGTAGTAAGACGCCGGCAGCACCACATAGGAAGCTTGGCTGCGAAGGTTACGCGTCAAACCCTGTCTGATCGATAGAATGAGCGAAAACGTGGTATCCTGCTCTCGGCCGGACGCCTTTGCGTCCTCGATGTCGCCCAGCAGGCGGGGGCCAGCCGTCTGGCGCTGGCAACAGCGCTACGCGGAGGAAGACGTCGAAGGCCTCTTGCGCGACAAGACCCGTCCGCCCGGCAAGCCGCCTCACTCCACCGACACCGTTGCCGAGGTGCTGGCGCTGACCTGCTAGATAGCGTGGGGCATTCGCGAAGCGATCAGTCGTCAAGGGGCGAAAATCTTCACCATCGCTGCGGTGCCGCCGATTATCGCTACGGTCCCCGCGACGCTGAGAGTCACGATCTTCCAGGGGGCGAGGTCGCGATCCCGTTCTAGCTCGGCAGCTTCGGCCAATAGCTTGCGCTGCTCGGCCACGAACTGCGGTGTCTCCTCGTTGGAGCGGCAGACCTTGGAAACCTGCTCGGCGAGGTCAGGGGAGGCATCCGCCATCTGGAATACCTGCCGTTAGGTCCCGTAGGTGTGGCGCGGACCGATGACCTCGGGCGCGTCGGCCGGCCATGCCGGATCGTCAAAAACCCGATTGGTGAAGTCGGCCGGAAGATCGTGTCCCGTAGCGTGGTGTAGCTGTGTGTGGTCCACCACGCTGACCGGCCGGGCCGGACTGATCAGACGGTCAAGGTTGGCAGGCTGACAAGGGGATCACCGCCGATTGGGGCGATGCTTTCCAGGGTCATGGTGCGGCAGCGTTGCACCGCCCACTCGTCGTTCTGTTCGAGCAGGATTGCCCCAACCAGCCGGCGGATCGAAGGCTCGTCGGGGAAGATGCCGACGACCTCGGTGCGCCGCTTGATCTCGCCGTTGAGGCGCTCGAGCGGGTTGGTCGAGTGCAGCTTGGCACCATGGGCTGCCGGGAAGCCCATGTAGGCCAGGACGTCAGTCTCGGCTGCGTCCATGAGGGCAGCCAGCTTGGGCACTTTGGGCCGGAGCTGATCGGCCATCCGCCGCCATTGCTGGCGGGCCGTCTCGGCGTCCTCCTGGGCGAAGGCGGTGGCGATGAAGGTCGAGACCACGCGCCGACCTGAGCGACCCGCATGGGCCAGGACGTTGCGCATGAAGTGCACTTGGGGACGGATCAGGCGGCCGTGCCGGTATCGCCGCCGGCGCCGAGCAGCCGCAGCGGCGGGACGACGGAGCTCGCCGCCTCGTCGAGCCGCGCCAGGAGGTCGGAGAGGGTCTTCCCGGCCTTCTGGGCGTTGCGCAGGGCCGCCAGGGTGATCATCGGCTCCCCGGCGTCGTCGGCCGCCTCGTCCGCCACGTAGGCCAGCCCCGGGCGCCAGTGGCGCAGGCCGGCCTCGAACACGCCGCTGCGGGCGCACCACGCCCGCTTGTAGATCAGCCCGTGCGCCTGGCAGTAGGCGTCGAGGTCGTGCGTCATCCCGTGATCCTGGAGGTCCTCAAGGATCAGGCGCGTGCCCTCGGCCAGGGCCTCGTCCACCAGGCGGTCGGCCTCGCCGAAATACCGGCCGACGGCGGCAGCGAGGCCGGCGACCGCCTCTGCGTCCGCGAGGGGGCCGCCGATGGTCACGGTGGTCATGACGAATTCGCCCATGTCGATCTCTCCTTGGCGCTGCCGCAGGCCGGTGACACTCCACGGGCGAAGGCCACCTCGCGAGCGAAGGGGGCCGACGGATCAGACCTAAGGTTCACGACAGGATCCCTCAAAATCAATCTCAGGTAGCTGGTATGGGGAGCGTCGTCGCTTAATGATTGTACCGCAGCGGCAGGTGCGTACACCGCCCCCGTCTCCGAGCGGCCGGATTCCGCGACCGGTCGAGGTCCCTGGCAAGACGCGCACCGCGGGGCAGCAGTTCGAGGAGCACGCCCGTGCGACACCCGACCGAGGCCGAGCCGTCGCTGGAGCAGCGCACCATCGCGGCCCACCGCCTCTATCTCGCGGCCCTGATGCGGGCCGAGGCGCTGGAAACGCCGGAGGCGCTGGAAGCCGCCGGGCACCTCGCGATCGACCTGAGCGATGGTGACCGAGGCGCCATTCTCCTCGAGCACCGTGAGCGGTTCCAGGATCTCAACGACCTGGTGGACGAACTCGGCTACGTGCCGAAGGGCTTTGCCAAGCGATCCGAGATCGACCTCGAGCGGGCTCCGGCTCGCGAGCCCACTGCGCAGTGGGGCGGGCCGTGCCCGCAGCCACAGGCCCGCGCCGGGGCGCAGGCCGCACCAACCGTCAGGTCAGCTTGATCAGGGCTGCGAGCGCCCCGAACATCGCCACGAAACCGGCTGCGATCAGGCCGCCGAGTCGAATGGTCAATCGGAGCGTCTCCAGCTCCATGGCGGAGCGGAGCTCGTCCTTGGTCGCGCGCAGATCCTCCTTGGTCACGAGGTCGACCATGATGAACTCCCGGGCCGCTGCGGCGTGAGCCTCGGCATGGTCCTGAGCGATGCCGGCCTCGCGCAGGGTCTTAGAGTATCCGAGCGTGTCGAAGGCGTAAGCCATGATCCCGTGTCTCCGTATGTCGCATGGTCCGGCCCCGCCCGGTCGGGCGGGGCGGCGAGGGGCCCGGGCTCAGTCCTGGCGGCGCCGGCCGGTGCGGGCGCCCTCGGAGCGGTTCGGGCGACGGTCCTCGGTGCGGGTCCAGATCAGCAAGTGGGTCTTGCCGGCCTCGTCGGCGAAGAGGCGGGCGTAGAGTGCCGCCGGCAGGCTCGGGTCGTCGATCTTGACCGAGAGGTATTCCCGCTTCTCCGTCGAGACCTTGGCCCATCCGGCTCCGATCTCGGCCTTGCCGAGGTAGACGCGGTGGGTGGGAGCGTTCTCGTGGGTCCCGTCGTCCACCGTCACGATCGAGACCTTCTTGGCGTTGATCGTCAGGGTGGTGATGTCGCCGATAAAGCCGGTGTCGGTCTGGGTGAAGGTGCCGATAGTCGCCATGATCGTGATCCTCGTCCGTTGCTCTTGGCCGCGCCCTTGCGGCCTCGATGGCGGTCGTCGAGCCGGAGGCGACCGGCGCGGCACCTGCTTTGCAGGCCGCAGCGGAGCGGAGGACGGCGGGAAGCGGGTTTCTTGGTGCGCGAGGAGCCGCCTTGGCGGCGGGGAAGAAAGCCGGTTCCCGTCGTTGCGGTGGTCCCGGTCGCCCCGGATAGAAAACCGCTCATCACCGAGGCCACTGGGCTGCGGCCCGGCACGGGCGCACGGAACGGGTCCTGGCCGTCCGGCCCCCAGCACCACGCCGCCCGCCGCGGTCGGCTTCAGGGATACCCGTTGCATCGACGCTCGATGATGCCGGGCGTGAGCGGTAGGCCGGCCCCATGCCGACGGGGCCTGCCGCCTCCGCTACCTCGGCCGGGCACGACGTGGCGTCTGGATGAGCCCGGTGATCGTTCGAACGTGCGGCCTTCGCCGAGAGCCGTCCCCGGCGCCCGGCTCCGACCCTCAACCCTGCCTTTGCAGATCGCGGGCGGTGTTCACGGGCTTATTGCCTGACCACGCCTTCGGGTAGGCGTTTCGCCCGACGGCCCGGCCGAGGTCCGTGTCGCTGGCTCTCCGGCTGCTAAGAGCTGACAAAGCTTCACAGGCAACCGGGTAGTTGGGCGGCAGGCCGTACCGGAGCCGGTACTCGTCGAAGCTCAGACCGTGGCTCCGAAGGTGGCGCCGCAGGGTCCGGTATTTCTTGCCGCCGACGAAGGACACGAGCCCGTTCGGGGTAATGGATCTGCGGATCTGGGCGGGCGTCGCCTTGCGGAATGCAGGGTCGGCCGTCGCGGCTCTCTGCTCGATCGACCTCAAGCCGCGATCAATGGCCGCGATCAGATCGTCGATATCCGATCTCGGCATGAAATTGCGAGATACGTAAACAATTGCTATGGCGATCGTTAGCTCGATCCGCGATCCTAGCGGATTTCATGGTGCATATTTTGTCGTAATTCTACATTATTACCAGAAAATGCTATGCCATGAAAATTATTTAAATAATGATGACAGTAAAAATCATATTTTTCAAACCGCCTTGATATCCGTCAACGCAAATTCTTCACCTTTGAACAGCAGCGGCACGCGATACGTGCGGGCGCCGGCGTAGGCCAGGCAGTCGGCGAGGGTCAGCCGCGCAGGGTGATTCCCTGCTCCGAAGCGCTCGAAGGCTTCGATCGCGAGGTCGGCCGCCATCGGCGAGACGGCGACCACCGAATGGCACATGAACCAAAATGACATCAGCCAACCTCCTTGATATGCTGCCCGCTATGCAACGGAGCGGTACTGACATCCCATGACCATCGTTACCGACGTGAAGCTGGCAGCCAATGGCCGCATGCTTCTGCCACAGGCCGTACGCGATGCCATGGGCATCACGGGCGAGACGCGTATCATCGTCACCGTTGATGGCACCGACGTACGACTCTCCCCGATCAAGAATGTGGTCTCGAAGCTGCAAGCGCTTTATCGCGAGCATGCCACGCAGGATGCGGATTCAGCCGCCTTCCTCGACGAGCGGAAAGCCGATGACTGCGCCGGCCAGGACGGCAAGGCATGAGCAGTGTCGTCTTCGATACCTCGGCGGTGATCGCCCTGCTGCGCGGTGAGCCTGGGGCGGATGTGGTGGCCAACCGGGTCGGGCATGCGGCCATGTCGACCGTCAACCTCCAGGAATTGGTGAAGGCGCTGCTCCTGCGTGGCCTGACGCCCCCTGTGATCGAGGACATGGTGCTGGAGCTGCGCCTCGACCTTCGCGCCCATGATCGCGACGCAGCCTTTGCTGCCGCCTTCCTGACCGAGGCCACGCGCCAGCATGGCAGCGGGCTCGGCGACCGCACCTGCATGGCTCTGGCGATGAAGCTAGGCGTGCCGGTGATGACGACGGATCGTGCCTGGGCGAGCTTGAGGATCCCGGGTTTGTCGGTCGACGTGATCCGCTGACCGGGAGGGCCCCGCCATGTGGGGGCCCGCTTCGGGTCTGACGCACTCTCGGTGCATGTGGGTTGATGGATCTCGGCTTTAGCCGTTGGAGATCCTGCTCTGGCTCGCAGCCTACCCCCCGATGTGATTGCCCCGCCCGGCCTCCTGGTCGATCGCTTGGATCTTGCCGACCGCGTCACCATCATCGCGCAGCCCGTGGCCGCGTCGGCCCGCTGTCCTGGCTGCGATCAGCCCTCCTCCAGCGTCCACAGCCGCTACACGCGAACCCTGGCGGACTTGCCCGTCGCCGGCATGCGGGCCGTCATCGAGGTCGGCGTCCGCCGCTTCCGCTGTGCCGCAAGTGGCTGCTTGGAAAAGCCGCGCTTGCGGATGGCGGGCAACGCCTCGTCCGAGCCCCCTCCCGGGAGCCCGCGATCGACGCCACCATGCCGGCATCGCCTCGGCGATCGGCTTTCGCCCACGCCATGCGTGGAGGGCATCCACTGGGCCTCGCTGGCAACAGGTCTCGGCCCTGCGGCCCTCTTCGTCTCGGGCGAGAAGCAGTCCCGCGCCGCTCGCGACGGGGCTCGCGAAAGCCGAGGCGTCGGGGGCCACGGCAGTCACGAAGCGACCGGGCGATGCTTTCGTCTGAGCGGGGTCTCTGGCGCCGTGATCGCGCTCGACCAGCCCATGGTCGAGAGCGAGGTCGAGAAGGTGCAGCACCCAACCGGCGTCGTCCCTGGCGCATTGCTGAACAAGCCGCATGTATGCTGATCATACCATTGCGATCTTTGTCGATGGCGGCCCACATGCCCGCTGGGATAGCCGCTGCAGACAGAATGTAAGGCGCTTCACGTTCATTCAGCGAACTCGTGCAAGATTAATGAGTCGATGATCGGACAGAGCCGATCGGCGGCTGCGTAGCTTCGCATGCTGCCTTCCCGTCCGCTGAACTCGTGAACGGACCTGGAGGACAGAGTAGGGCTGATTCGCATGTGCCTTGGCCGTGGAGGGGGCTTGAGGCATGCTGATCGCGGTCCGGGCCGTTGTCCGGGTTCGAGGTGTGCATGAGGCCACTCAACATCGCCATCATCGGCGGCTCGATCGCCGGACTCACCGCGGCGTGCCTGCTCGCGCGGAGCGGACATGGCGTCCGTGTGTTCGAGCGCTCGGCGGGCCCGCTTACGGGCCGAGGCGCGGGGATCGTCACGCATCCGGGTCTCCGATCGGTGCTGGCGCGCTGCGGCAGCCCGGCGGGCGCGGCGGATCTCGGCGTGACCGTCGAGGGCCGCAGAGTCCTCGACCGGGACGGGCGAGTGATCGCCGAGCGGAGCCTGCCGCAGATCCTCGCGGGCTGGGGGCGCCTCTACCGCTTGCTGCTCGATGCGCTACCGCCGGGCAGTATCTCCTACGACACGGCGCTTTCGAGCGTCGCGCACCAGGGGGATCAGGTCGTCGCATGTCTCGCCAATGGCTGCCGCGTCCCAGCGGATCTCCTCGTCGGTGCCGACGGACAGTTCTCGATGGTGCGGTGCCAGTTCCTGCCGACTGTGGCGCCGGCCTATGCGGGCTACGTGGCATGGCGCGCGGTCGTGGACGAAGCGGCGCTCTCGCCGACAACCCGCGAGGCGATCTGCGGCCATTTCGCGTTCTGTCTGCCTCCCGGCGAGCAGATCCTCGGTTATCCCGTCTCGGGGCGGGAGGAAGGGATCGAGGCCAAGCGCAGTTTCAACGCAGTCTGGTACAGGCCGACCCCGGAGACGGCGCTCAACGCGCTGCTGACCGATACCGGCGGGGTCCGCCACGCACTCTCGATCCCGCCGGGCCGGATCAAGGCCGAGGTGCTGGCCGGCATGCGCGCCGACGCGGAGCGGATCCTCGCGCCGCCGTTCACCGAGGTCATGTTGCACGCCGCCCACCCGTTCCTCCAGGCCATCCTGGACATCGAGACCCCAACCATGGTTCCAGCCCGCGGCGTCGCCCTGATCGGTGATGCCGCCTTCGTCGCCCGTCCTCATGTCGGGATGGGCGTGACCAAGGCGATGGAGGACGCGGCCGCTCTGGTGGACGCCCTCGACGCGGAAGCCGGCGACGTCGGGGCGGCGCTCGCGGCCTTCGATCGCCGCCGACGCGCCTACGGCGCGGCGATCGTGGCGCGGGGGCGGGACCTCGGCGCCTATCTCCAGGCGCAGCAGCACGGGGCGGCGGAGCGGCTGGCGGCGGAACGGTTCCGCAGTCTCGAGGAGATCGTTGCCGGGACTGCGGTCCCACCGGATGTCGCCCTCGCGTGAGGCGATGCCGGCCGAAACGGGGACCGGCAGGCGCCCCGCTGCACACGGTTTCAGGCCGCCCTGCTCAGGCCGCCTTGGGGGTCGCCTCGGCGCGTGTCGCGGCCGGGAGATCGAGGGGCGGATTCGCGCTGTCGAGAAACTCGACGGTCGTGAAGATCAGCTCGGTGTTCCCGACATTGGCGAGGTCGTGGGTCATCGACTCGCCCGCGGCGAAGGATAAGTGCTGGATGTCGCCCGCCTCGTAATCGACCTCCGCGACCCGGCCGTCCCCGTAATGCGAGCGGGCCCGGCCTGCGGTCACGGCCGTCCAGAAATAGTCGAGGACATGGGTATGGAAGCTGATACGGGCGCCGGGAGGCAGGACGATGGTCCAGACCCGGCAACGGGCATCCTCCGAGAGAAGCCTTGTGCCGACGCAGCCATTCGTGCGGGCCTCGGTGAATTCCTGTGCGAGGTGCGGCGGCAGCGACGCCCCCGCCGGTACGGTTTCCTGAGCCATGGCGCGATCCTCCTGGCCTGAAGACTAGAGCAGCGCCCGATCGCGTTGCAATCGGGCGCTGCTCTAGGTCTTTGGTCTTGCCGCATTTCTTGCGGCGAACCTGTATCCGCTTCGTCGAGAAATGCTCGAGCGCAGGCCGCCGGGACGTCACCGCCGCTCCGTCCCGGAGGCGGCTGCCGCGACCACCCGGCGATGGGTGGCGAGCAGTCCCGGCAGGGCGGCGTCGAGCATCGCGGCACGCACGGCGTCCCGGTCGGCCGTGCCGTCGATGCCGTAGACCCGCGAGCGCAGGCCGACATAGACCAGGGCGCCGTGGATTCCGAAGAGGAGCTCGAACTCGTCCGTCGAGAGCGGCTGCGCCTCGGGGCTCGGCAAGCCCGATTCGACCCGCATCCCTTCGAGCAGCGGCGCGAAGATGCGCTCGCGGACCAGTCCCAGGTAGCGGCTCGGCAGGTCGAACCCCTTCAGCCCCGCCGAGACGAAGATCCGCAGCCACGAATAGTCGTCGATCCGGCGCTGGTAATCGATCTCGAACAGCCGGAAGCGTTCGAGGCAGGGGAGGGCGGTGTCGCGCACCATTCGCTCCCAGCCGGCATCCCAGCGTTTGAGATAGACCTCCTCGTAGATGCGCTCGATCAGCGCCGCCTTGGTCGGGAAGTAGCGGAAGAGCAGCGGCTGCGTGATGCCGAGCCGGCGGGCCAGTTCGCGGGTGTGCCCGTCGAGACCGACCTCGGCGAAATAGGCGACCGCCCCCTCGACGATCTGGCGCTCCCGCGCCTCCGGGCTGAGCCGCCGGCCGGTCGGCATGCACTCGTCCCCACCCGCCGACCGCCTTGACGCCATCCCGTTTTCGCCTTCTATTGAGCGAACGATCAATAAGGGCATCCAGCCTGTCTCACGGGACGGTCGGGAGCAAGCCCATCGGGAGGAGGCGAGCGCTTGAAGGCGCCTGATTTCGCCTATGCGCGCCCAGCGTCCCTCGACGCTGCGCTGGCCCTGCTCGCCGAGCACGGGACGGACGCCGTGCCGCTCGCCGGCGGCCAGAGTCTCGTCACCACCCTCAACATGCGGCTCGCCGCCCCGGGCCTGCTGGTCGACCTGAACGCGATCCCCGGCCTCGCGGGCGTCTCGGAAGCGGACGGCGTGGTGCGGATCGGCGCCATGACCCGCCACCGGGACGTCGGCACCGCCCTCGTCCGGGAGCGCCTGCCGCTGCTGGCCGCCGCCCTGCCGCACATCGCCCATCCGGCGATCCGCAACCGCGGCACGATCGGCGGTTCCGTCGCGCTCGCCGACCCTGCCACCGAGTGGCCTGCCTGCTGCCTGGCGGCGGGGGCCACCATCCTGGTGCAGGGCCCGAAGGCCGAGCGGCGGATCGCGGCAGACGATTTCTTCCTTGGCCTCTACACGACGGCGCTGGGGCCCGGCGAGATTGTCACGGCGATCGAGTTTCCAGTGCCAGGCCCCGACGCCGTGTGGGGCTTCGAGGAATTGTCCCGCCGCCACGGCGACTACGCCCTCGTCGGCCTCGCTGCGACGGCCAAGCGCGGCGATTCCGGCCTCACGGCGCTTCGCCTCGCCTTCTTCGGCGTGGCCGACCGGCCGGTCCTGGCGGTGAAGGCCGCCGCCGCCATCGAGGCGGGCGACGTCGCCGGCGCACAGGCCGCGCTCGGCGACGAACTCGACCCGCCGGACGATCCGGTCACCAAGGCCGCGACGCGGCTTCACCTCGCCCGCGTCGTCCTCGGCCGCGTGACGGCGCGGATGCGCGACGGCTCCGTCTCGGAGGAGAGCCACCATGGCATCTGAGAGCCCGGACCGCGAGCACGCGGTCGCGTTCACCCTGAACGGCGAGGCGGTACGCACCCGGGTCCCGTCGCGGATGCATCTCGGCGACCTGCTGCGGGGCTCCTTCGGGCTGACGGGGGTCCATCTCGGCTGCGAGCACGGCGTCTGCGGCGCTTGCACCATCCTGGTGGACGGGCGCGCGGTGCGCTCCTGCCTGATCCTCGGGGTGCAGGCCGACGGCGCCACCGTCGAGACCGTCGAGGGGCTGACGGAGAGCGGGCGCATCAAGGACCTGCAGGACGCCTTCCACACCCGCAACGCCCTGCAATGCGGATATTGTACCCCCGGCATGCTGGTGACCGCCGCCGAATTGCTGGCGGACGAGGTGGCGTGCTCCTCGCGGGACGACATCCGCGCGGCGATCTCGGGCAATTACTGCCGCTGCACCGGCTATCACGCCATCGTCGATGCCATCGCGGCGACGGCCGAGGCCCGCCGGGAGACCGCCAAATGAGCCGCGACGCCCCCGGCCTCACCTTCCTCGACCGGCCGAACAGCTATATCGGCCGCTCGGTCCCCCGCCCGAACGCGAGGCGCCTGCTGGAGGGCCGCGGCGTCTACGTGGACGACGTGGCGGCCTCTCGCATCGGCCACGTCGCCTTCCTGCGCAGCCCCCACGCCCATGCCCGCCTCGTCTCGCTGGAGACCGGCGACGCGAAGACGATGCCCGGCGTGATCGCGGTCGTGTCGGGCCGCGAACTCGCGGAGGTCTGCACGCCGTGGATCGGGGTGCTCGGCCACTTCAAGGGCCTGCGCTCGGCGCCCCAGCACGCTCTGGCGATCGACCGGGTGACCTGGGTCGGCGAGCCCTTCTGCGCGGTCGTCGCCCGCAGCCGGGCCGAGGCGGAGGATGCGCTGGCTGCCATCCTGGTCGAGTTCGAACCCCTGCCGGCCGTGGTCGACATGGAGACGGCGCTGGACCCCGAGACCCCGCCGATCCACGCCGAGCTCGGCGACAACCTCGCCTTCGAGCGCGTCCTCGACGTGGGCGAGGTCGAAGCGGCCTTCCGCGAGGCGGCCGTGGTGGTCGAGGAGACCTACCGGTTCGGCCGGCACACCGGCGTCTGCCTGGAGCCCCGGGCGATCATGGCGGACTGGGCGGCGGCGGACGGGATGCTCACCGTCCACCATTCCTTCCAGGCGCCGCACATGATGCAGGACATCCTGTGCAAGCACCTCTCGCTCCCCGAGGGTGCGGTGCGGGTGATCTGCAAGGATGTCGGCGGCTCCTTCGGGATCAAGGTCCACATCTACCCCGACGAGATGGCGACCTGCGCGCTGGCGCTGATGCTGAAGCGCCCGGTGAAGTTCGTCGCCGACCGGCTGGAGAGCTTCCAGAGCGACATCCATGCCCGCGACCACCGGGTCACGGCCCGGATGGCCTTCTCGGCCGAGGGCGACATCCTCGCCCTCGACATGGACGACCTCACGGGGATCGGCCCCTACTCGGTCTATCCGCGCACCAGCGCGGTCGAGGCGAACCAGGTCGTGAACCTCACGGGCGGCCCCTACCGCCATCAGCATTACCGCGCCCGCGCCCGCGTCGTGCTCCAGAACAAGGCGCCGACCTGCCAGTACCGGGCGGTGGGCCACCCGATCGCCACCATGGTCGCCGAGGGGCTCGTCGATCTCGGCGCGGCGAAACTCGGGCTCGATCCGCTGGCGATCCGGGAGCGCAACGTCATCCCGGACGATGCCTACCCGTGCGCGGGCGTCTCCGGGATCAAGCTGGAGAAGCTCTCGCATCAGGCGGCGCTCGCCAAGCTCAAGGCGATGATGGACTACGACGGCCTGCGGGCCGAGCAGGCGAAGCTCCGCGGGAAGGGGATCCACCGGGGCATCGGGCTCGCAGCCTTCATCGAGATCACCAATCCCTCGGCGGCCTTCTACGGGGTCGGCGGAGCGCGCATCTCCTCGCAGGACGGCTGCACGATCCGCCTCGACCCCCAGGGCGGGGTCGTCGCCTCGGTGAGCGTCACCGAGCAGGGTCAGGGCACGGAGGGCATCATCGCCCAGATCGTGGCGACCGCCACGGGCGTGCCGATGGAGAAGGTCCGCGTCATCTCGGGCGACACCCAGGCGACGCCCTATGGCGGCGGCACCTGGGCCTCCCGCGGGGCCGGCATCGGAGGCGAGGCGGCGTGGCAGGCGGGCAAGGCGCTGCGCGCCAACGTCCTCGCCGTGGCGGGCGCCATCCTCCAGGCCGATCCGGAAAGCCTCGACATCCGCGACGGAGCCGTGGTCGACAGGGACGCCGGCACCGAGCGCATGGCGCTCTCCGAGCTCGGCCGCATCGTCTACTTCCGGCCCGACACGCTCCCGCCGGGGGTGCAGCCGGAATTCGTGGCGACCCGCCACTACGTTCCGAAGGACTACCCCTTCGCCTTCACCAACGGGGTGCAGGCCTCCTACGTCGAGGTCGATACCGAGACGGGCTTCGTGAAGCTCCTCAAGCACTGGTGCGTGGAGGATTGCGGCACGGTCCTCAACCCGCTCCTTGTGGACGAGCAGATTCGCGGCGGCATCGTCCAAGGGATCGGCGGGGCGCTGTTCGAGCACTGCCTCTACGATGCGGAAGGTCAGCTCCTGAACGGCTCGATGGCCGACTACCTCGTGCCGATGGCTGGCGAGATGCCCGACATCGAGGTCGCCCACGTCGTCTCGGCGACGGCCTCCTCCGAGATCGGCGCCAAGGGCGCGGGCGAGGCCGGCACCGCCGGCGCCCCGGCGGCGATCGTCAACGCCATCAACGACGCGCTCCGCCCCTTCACGGCCAGGGTCTCCCGCCAGCCGGTGACGCCGGAGGTGATCCTGGAGGCGCTCGGCCTGATCTGACCGATTCCGGGAACCGGCCCACCCGAACGAGGCCGGTCCCGACGAGGACACGCACCGCCACACGGAGGGAACGACGGGATGGGAACGGGCTTCGACAGGCGCCGGCTGCTCCAGGGCAGCGCCGCCGCATCCGCGCTGGCGCTCGCCGCCCCGGCATTCTTGCGCTCCGCCTCGGCGCAGGGGGGCCCGATCCGGATCGGCTTCCCGACGCCGCTGACCGGCGCCTTCGGGGCCGAGGCGAACGATCAGGTCCGCGCGGCCCAACTCGCGATCAAGGAGTTCAACGACGCGGGCGGTTTCCAGGGTCGCAACGCCGAGCTTCTGGTGCGCGACGACAAGCTCAACCCCGGCGAGGCCGCGACCCGGACCCTCGAACTCATCGAGAAGGACAAGGTCAACTTCCTCGTCGGCGGGCTCTCGGCGGCGGTGACGCTCTCGATCAACAACGTGGCCCGCGAGCGTGGGGTGATCTACAATTCGATCAGCCAGTCCGACGCCATCAACGAGGCCAAGGATTTCGGCCGCACCACCTTCCACGAGGCCCTGAACCCACACATGACCGCCGGGGCGGTCGGCCGCTACGTCTTCCCGAAATCGGGCAAGCGCGTCGCCTTCCTCAGCGCCGACTACGCCTACGGGCACGAGATGATGCGCGGCTTCAAGCGCGCGGGCGAGGCCTCTGGGATCGAGGTCGTGGCCGACATCCGCCACCCGATCGGCGCCTCCGACTATTCGGCCTTCCTGCCGCGGATCGCCGCGCTCAAGCCCGACGTGCTGTGCCTGTGCAATTTCGGCCGGGATCAGGTCGTGTCGATCCAGCAGGCCACCGAGTTCGGCCTGAAGCGCAACACCAAGCTCGTGGCGCCGGTTCTCCTCTTCACCTCCCGCAAGGCCGGCGGCGACGCCTTCGACGGGGTGATCGGCGGCACCTCGTACTACTGGCGTCTCGAAGACAGCGTACCGACCGCGAAGGCGTTCAACGACCGCTTCCGCGCGGCCTATAACGGTGCCGTGCCGTCGGATTACGGCGCGCTCGGCTATGCCGGTGTCCGCTCGGTGCTGGAAGGCGTGAAGGCCGCCGGCTCGGTCGAGACCGACAAGGTCATCGCCGCGATGGAGGCCCTGAAGGCCGATTTCTACAAGGGACCCCAGAGCTTCCGGAAGTGCGACCACCAGTCGGTCCAGTCGGTGCTGATCGTCGAGTCGAAGTCGAAGACCATGAAGACCCCCGACGACGTCTTCACGATCCTCGGCACGGAAGGGCCGGACGAGCGCTTCCTGCGCAGCTGCGACGAACTCGGCCACAAGGCGTGACCGCCCCCGTGAATCCCGCAGCCAGCGTCGCAGCCTCCGTTGACGCGCGGCGCACGGCTCATCGTGAGCCACCGGCCCTTGTGCGGCTCTCCTTCCGCCGGCGCTCCCGTCGTCCGGGCGGGGGGGAGGCTCGCGATGGATCCTCTGCGTGTGCGAGCCGTACGGCTGCGTGCCGTCGCGTCGGCCGATGCTCCAGGAGAACGCCCCGGTGAACGACATCACCCTCGCGGGCTTCCCGCTCGATCTCCTCGCGCTCCAGCTCGTCACCGGCGTGGCGCTGGGGGCGATCTACGTGCTGGTGGGAATCGGCCTGTCGCTGATCTTCGGGCTGATGAACGTCGTGAACTTCGCCCACGGCGCCTTCTTCATGGCTGGCGCCTATGTCGGCGTGTTCCTCTACGGCTACACGGGAAACTTCTGGGTGAGCCTCGTCGCGGCGCCGCTGGCGATGGGGCTTCTCGGGCTCGTCGTGGAACGGGTGCTGGTCAGGCCGCTCTACGGGCGCGGAATCGACGATCCGCTTCTCCTGACCTTCGGCCTGTCCTACGTGATGGTCGAGAGCGTGCGCATTGCCTTCGGCCTGACGGGTCTGCCGTTCGGCGCGCCGCCGGAGCTGCGCGGGGCCGTCGATATCGGTATCGGCTATTTCCCCCTGTACCGGCTGTTCTTGATCGCCTTCTCCCTCGTGGTGGTCGGCGCTTTGTGGCTATTCATAGAGCGCACCTCCTTCGGCCTCGTGATCCGGGCCGGAGCGCGGGATCCGCAGATCGTGCAGGTGCTCGGCATCGAGATTTCGAAGGTCTGGCTCGCAGTGTTCGGCCTCGGCTGTGCGCTCGCCGGGCTCGCCGGCATCCTCGCCGCGCCGCTCCAGGGGGTGACGCCGGAGATGGGCATCCCGGTGCTCGCCGAGGCCTTCGTGGTGACGGTCGTCGGCGGCATGGGCTCGCTGGCCGGCGCAGTGCTCGCCGGGCTGATCGTCGGGATCGTCGTGGCGATGACCTCGCTGGTCGCCCCGGACATGACCAAGATGGCGATCTTCGCCCTGATGGCCCTCGTTCTCCTCGTGCGGCCGCGCGGCCTGCTCGGCCGGGCGGGGGCGCTCGGATGAGCGCGCACGCCCCCGGACAGGCGCTGGCGAAGGGCGGCGCACGGACCTCGGCCCGGCCCGGCTCCGGCCGCTGGCTGGTGCTCGCGAGCCGTCACCGGGTCGCCCTGACGCTCGCCTTCCTTCTCGTATTTCCCTGGATCGCGCCCTACCAGGCGCTCGCCGTGAACATCCTCGTCCTCGGGCTCTACGCGCTCGGGTTCAACCTGCTCTTCGGGTACACGGGCCTGCTCTCCTTCGGCCACGCCGCCTTCCTCGGGGGAGGGGCCTATGGCAGCGGCATCGCCATCGTCCATTACGGATTGCATCCGGCGCTGGCCCTCGTCGCCGGCACGCTGCTCGCGACCCTCATCGCCGCCATCATGGGCGTGCTCGCGATTCGCACCAGGGGCATCTACTTCGCGATGACGACGCTCGCCCTCTCGATGTGCGTCTACTACGCCTTCTACCGCGCCGAGGCGTTCACCGGCGGCGAGAACGGCCTGCGCGGCATCAACGTCCAGAGCCTCGCCCTGCCGGGCTTCACCCTCAACCTGCTCGACCCGATGGTGAAGTACTATGCCGTGCTCGCCGTCGTCGGCGCGGCGGTCTGGCTGTTCTCGCGGCTCCTGTCTTCGCCCTTCGGCGCGGCCTTGGAGGCGATCCGCGAGAACGAGGGGCGGGCGCAGGCCTGCGGGTATGACGTGCGTCGGATGAAGCTCGTGGCTTTCATCCTCTCCGGCGCCCTGTGCGGCCTCGCCGGGGCGCTTCAGGCGATCCACCTCTCGATCGTGCCGATCGAGACGATGCATTACGCAACCTCCGGGCAGGCGGTGATGATGGCGCTGCTCGGCGGCATGGGGACCTTCTTCGGGCCCTTCATCGGCGCCGCGACCTTTTCGCTGCTGCAGGACGGGCTCGCGACGCTGACGAGCCACTGGCAACTCCTCGTCGGAGCGATCTTCATCGCCTTCGTGCTGTTCCTGCCGCTCGGCATCTGGGGCGAGGTGCTGGCGCGATTGAGGAGGGCCGGATGGTGAGCGCGGTCCCCGTGGCGGCCTCCCCCGCCGCTGTCGCCTCTCCGCCGCCGATCCTCGCCGCGGAGGGGCTCGGCAAGCGGTTCGGGCATTTCCGGGCGCTGTCGGACGTCACCGTCGGCTTCCCCGAGGGCGGCATCACCGCGATCATCGGGCCGAACGGAGCCGGTAAGTCGACCTTCTTCAACCTGATCTCCGGTGCCTTCCCGCCGAGCGAGGGACGCGTACTGTTCCGGGGGCGGGACATCACCGGGTCGCCGCCGCATCACTTCGCCCGGATGGGCATCGCCAAGTCGTTCCAAATCACCAACGTCTTCCCGCAGCTGACGGTGCGCGAGAACGTCCGGGTCGCGGCCCAGGCACGCAGCGTCCGCTTCGCTTTCTTCCGCCACCGCTCAGCCTACCCTGTGCTCACCGAGCGGGCCGAGGAGCTGCTCACGGAAGTCGGCCTCGCCTCCCGGATGGACCGCCTCGCCCGGGAACTCGCCCACGGCGAGCAACGGGCCCTGGAGATCGCGGTGGCGCTCGCAGCCGAGCCGACCCTGCTTCTCCTCGACGAGCCGACGGCCGGGATGAGCCCGGAGGAGACCCGGGAAATGATGGACCTCGTCCAGCGCCTCGCCGAGACCCGCACCCTCATTCTCGTCGAGCACAAGATGAAGCTCGTCATGGGCCTGTGCCGCCGTCTCGTCGTGCTGCACCAGGGCCAGCTCCTGGCGGAAGGCACCCCCGATGACATCCGCGCCCACGCGGAGGTGCGCCGGGTGTATTTGGGCAAGAGCGCATGAGCGCCGGAACCGAACCGCTGCTCGCGGTCCAGAACCTCAGGGCCTGGTACGGCCACTCGCACATCCTGCAGGGGATTTCTCTGGAGGTCCGCCGGGGCGAAATCGTGACCTTGGTCGGCCGCAACGGCGCGGGCAAGACGACAACGCTGAAGTCAATCATGGGTCTCGTGCCCAAGCGCGAGGGTCGGGTGACCTTCGCCGGCGCCGACATTCTCGACCGGCCGCCGCACGAGCGCTTCCACCGGGGCCTTGCCTACGTGCCGGAGGAGCGGCGCATCGTGCCGGGGCTGACGGTGGAGGAGAACTTGCGCCTCGGCATCCTCGCTGCCAAGGGCGAGCGGGCCTCCCGCCGCGACGAGGCCCGCCGGATCGAGGTGATCGCTGAGACCTTCCCCCGGCTGAAGCAGCGCCTCAAACAGGAGGCGATCACCCTATCCGGGGGCGAGCAGCAGATGCTCGCCATCGCCCGCGCCTTGATGGCCGAGCCGGTAATGGTGCTCCTCGACGAACCCTCCGAAGGGATCATGCCGATCCTCGTCGAGGAGATGTTCGAGCAGTTCGTAGCGATGAAGCGGGCGGGGACGACGATCCTCCTCGTGGAGCAGAACGTCGAGCTCGCCCTGGAGGTCTCCGACCGAGTCTACATCGTGGACGGTGGCGCGGTCGTCTACCATGGCCCCGCCGTCGACCTGCGGGCCGATCCCGAGATCCAGGCGCGCTACTGCGCCGTCTGATATGGTCTTCGGTAGATCCCCTCCAGAGACTGCATTACCAGCCCGCGCGGTGGAGCCCACAGCTCCACACACCTGCGGGAAGCCGATTTCCCGCCTCGCGAATGCGATTGCGAAGCAATCGCCGAGCGTTCAACCGGAAATCGCACAATCGACAAAAGAAGGCGAGGATGGACGCTGCTCAAAGCCTCCGGGGTGCTCGCTCGCTGCTCTGCCGCGTCCAGTTGGCTCGGCCATGCCACGGTTCAGCCGCGAACGAGCATGCGGCCGCTCACGGGTTCGAACTGAGACGCTTCAATCGACTGAGCTGAGCGCAGAGCGAAGGTCCGGCTTCAGGCCGAGACTTGGGTTTCGCTTGAGGTGCATAGCCGAATGAGTGAAACGCGAACTCCTGACCCCCTGCGGACATTTAAGCGTGTCGGCCCAGAGGTCTGCTCAGTAGGAGGAAGCGGACCTAGCAGCGGCGGCCAGGATATCAGCATGTTGTGGCCCATTAAACCGTCAGCAGGATGCCTCGTACACGCACGTCGACGGCGATCCCCGCGCCAAGGGAACCTCCATGTCGGCGGTCATCCGATCTCGGGCGGCGCACCGCCCGGGACGCCCAGCGGTTCGTTCGAGGGCGGCATCTCGTCAGGTCCAAAGTCAGGCACGCCGCGCGGCTCGGGAAGCGGGCTCTGGTCGGGACTGGGCGGATGCGCCGGCGACGGGTCGGGGAAGGTCGGGTTCGGTCGGTCGGGAAAATTCGGGTTCGCCATGTTGGAACTCCTATTCGCTGGTGGTGGGAAAACCCACGCGCGGCCGCGTCAGCCCATGAAGTGCCAAGCTACCTCGGATCTAGTTCGCCCATCGTCGACCACCCCGTCGGGGCGCAGGCCGACCTCGTCAATCCGGGCCTTCTCGTAGTGGTCGAGGGCGAGATCCCGTTCCTTCGCGGCGGCGGCATGCTCGCCTTTAGCCAGATGCCTAGCCGAATGCCGGTAATGGGCGGCGGCCCGGTCGTGCTGGTGCGCGGCCTCCTCGCACGCCCGCGCCATCTCGCTCATAGCCATGGTCGTTCTCCTGGAGGGGGTGTTCGGAAGCCGCGTCAGCCCGCCCTCAGCCGCGAACCTGGGTCTGGGCCATGTCGCGGTTCCAGGTAGTCCTGGCGGCCTCGCGGGCTGCACGGGCGGCGTTCGCGGTGGCCGTGGCGGCCTTGACGATGGCGGCGCGGGCACCCGATGCGGCTCGGCGTACGGCCGCCATGTTCGAACGAATCGATGCCTCGGCGGCATCCTGCGACTTCTCCATCGCCGCCTGCGTCGCCGCGACCGACTTGCGTGCGGAATCGGCGGCCTTGAGCATCGACGCGTTGGCCACCATGCCTACGGCCCGGTTGGCGTCGGCGATCTTGGCCTCGGCACGGTTGGCGGCCTCCGTCGCGTCCGTGACGAGCTTCCCGATCATGTCGGCGGATTGCTTCGGGGCGCCCTTCACCGCCGCCTTCGATGCCTGCAACGCGAGCCGGGCCGCCTTGCGGGCCGCATCAGCGGCCTCGTTCGCCTCGCGCCCGGCCTCCCGCATCGTCGCCGCGGCATCCGTGGAGGGCGTCATCGGCGCTTGCGCCATGGCCGTGGTCATCGTCGACATGGCGAGGAACGTCGCTGTTAGTGCCGTCGTCGTACGCATGGCAAGGTCCAATCGTGTCTTCGAGCATGGGAGGCGGTGGCCGTTGGCCACCCGAGATACGGCTCAGTCCGTCCGCGGGGTCTTGGCGGCGGCGGTCCAGTAGGCGTCGGCCTTCGCCGTCTGTTGGGCGAACGGCTCCGCCTTTACGAACCGGCCCTTGATGATCCGCGGAGCCTGGTCCATGGCGTCCTTGGACGTGTCGAGGACGAGGATGTGCAGGTTCTGCGAGACCTTGAACTGATCCCACGGAACCGCGACGTGACGCTCGCCCAGGCCGAAGACGCCGCCGCGGGCGACGACGAAGTAGGCGATCTTGCCGCCCTCCGGCCCCATGACGATGTCGTCGACGCTCCCCAAAGCCACGTTGCCGGGCGTGCGCACCTCGCTCCCGAGCAGGTCGTCGGATCGGAAGGCGGTGGTCCGCGATGCGACCGGCACGGCGAGCGAGAGTTCCTGCTTCCGGAAGCCCATGGCGTTCGCGACCCGAAGGTCACGACCCTGCAGGTCGGTCTTGTATTCCTCGTAGCTGGCCTGGATCTGGACGAGCACGTCCTCGCAGGGCTGCTGCTTGCTGTGGCGTGCCACGATGTCGGCGCCGGCGAGCAGGACCCGGACCTCGTATCCGGGACGGGCATTGGCGTACCGTATCATCGCTGACGCGGCGCCCATCGCCATGCCGCCATCGGACCCCAGGCTACCCGCCCAGTACCCACCGACTTCCTTTTACCCACATCCATGGTCAAGCTTGGAGCGTTGCGGGATCGGCCTTACCGGTGATTGGTTGAGAAGCACCTGAACCCTTGGAAGACGAGGTGTTCCATGCCCGTTGCCACACGGTGCCGGTGGGAAGAGGAACTCGCTGGTAGCACTTTCGCCGATGCCCGCCTCGAGCAGCGGCTGCACCGGCTCGTCGGACAGATGGACCGTAGCCTCGGCGCCAGCCTGCCGTTTGCCTGCCAGGACTGGGCCAGCACCAAAGCCGCTTACCGTTTCTTTTCCAACGAACGGGTCAGCGAGGCGCAGATCCTGTCGGGTCACTTCGCATCGACACGCGAGCGTGTGCGGGCCAGTGAGGGGCCCGTACTGGTCCTCCAAGATACCACCGAGTTCACGTTCCAGCGCGAGAGCCATGAGGCTGTCGGGATCACCCGCACCGTCAACACTGGGCGTGACAAGGCAGGTCAGGTTCGCATGCACACGCTGTGTGGCCTGCTCATGCATGCCTCGCTCGCGGTGACCACCGACGGCCTTCCGCTCGGGCTTGCGGCGGTGAAGTTCTGGTCGCGGCAGAAGTTCAAAGGCACGAATGCGCTCAAGCGCAAGGTCAATCCGACCCGCGTACCGATCGAGCAGAAAGAGAGCTTCCGCTGGCTGGAGAACCTTCGCCAGTCCACATCGCTGTTTGCCGCGCCGGACCGTTGCGTGCATGTCGGTGACCGCGAAAGCGATATCTACGAATTGTTTTCTCTGGCCCATGACCTCGGCACACACTTCATCGTTCGCAGCTGCGTGGATCGGCTGGCCGGTGACGGCCAGCACACGATCGCCAACGAGATGGATGAGGTCGCCGTCCAAGGCCTTCATCGGGTCGAGGTTCGCGATCAGCAAGGGCGGCTCGTCACCGCCTCGGTCGAACTCCGCTATCGTCGCATCACGGTTCTGCCGCCGATCGGCAAGCAAAAGCGCTATCCCCCGCTGTCACTCACCGTCCTGTACGCACGTGAACCGGAAAAGCCGAAAGATCGTCCAGCGATCGATTGGCGGCTGATCACAAACTTGTTTGTGG
The DNA here is from genome assembly GCF_900110515.1 of Methylobacterium sp. ap11. Lineage (NCBI taxonomy): Bacteria > Pseudomonadati > Pseudomonadota > Alphaproteobacteria > Hyphomicrobiales > Methylobacteriaceae > Methylobacterium > Methylobacterium sp. ap11. The sequence goes on from NZ_FOEB01000031.1 coordinate 63,456, forward strand.
ACAACCCTGAGCAGGCCGTCGAGAAATTGGACTGGTATGCCCGGCGCTGGAAGATCGAGGTGTTTCACCATATCCTCAAGACAGGCTGCCGTGCCGAGCACGCGCGGCTGCGCACGGCCGAGCGCTTGGTCAAGCTCATCGCGGTGTACTGCATCCTGGCGTGGCGGGTGTTCTGGACGACCATGATCGGTCGCTCGGCGCCGCAAGCAGACCCGCACCTCGCCGTGACCGACCACGAGATCGCGCTGCTCGACCGTCTCGTGCCTGGCGTGCCGGCC
>NZ_FOEB01000040.1:0-32388 GCF_900110515.1 Methylobacterium sp. ap11
TGAGAACCAGCCATCCGGCTGCCACTCGCAAAAACATGCTTGCCGAACGCGACGTGCTTGGCCGGTCTGGTGGTCAGAGCGGGGTGATCAGAACCCGATCCCATCTCGAACTCGGCCGTTAACCGCCCCAGCGCCCATGGTACTGTGTCTCAAGACACGGGAGAGTCGGTCACCGCCAGACCTGCCAAGCACGTACACCTTCCCTCGACACGATCCGGATCGCGCCTTGGCGCGGGGTGGAGCAGCCCGGTAGCTCGTCAGGCTCATAACCTGAAGGTCACAGGTTCAAATCCTGTCCCCGCAACCAAACCAAACGAAAAAACCCCGCTCGGCATCGCCGGCGGGGTTTTTTCATGGCTAGAGCCGGTTGCCCGCAGTGCGTCTAAGACATTGAAATATGCTCTTGGTGCGGGATGCCAATGCCGTACCGTTCCAAAAGATTTTCCACCGCGCGCGGCGGCTCACAGCGATTTGTGGGGCAATCCCGCCTTCCGTGCTTCGGACGTGCCGACCTTCAGGGTCATCACCCCCATCCCGAATGAGTCACACGCCCCCGACCGTCTCCTCATCAGCCAACGTCTCTCAATCGCCCTTGAGGGCCCAAACGGCACGATGGTCAGCGCTCGGGCCCGGCGCTAAGCTCGAACAGCGCGAGACGGCGCGGCGTCGGTGGCTTCGGCCATCCGGCGACCCGGGAGATGGGAGGACGATCATGGTGCGGACGGAAATGTACTCGCGGCGGGTCCTGCTGGCTGGCGTGACCGCGGGCGTGGCGGCGCCGCTGCTCGCCGGGGCCGGCCCGGCGCATGCCGCCGACGAGGAAGAGGCAGTGGCCCGCCAGGTCGAGGCCCTGCGGGCGGCGATCCTGGGCGGCGACGCCAAGGCGCTCGGCGCGCTCACCCACCCGCAGCTGAGCTACGGCCATTCCAGCGGGCGCAAGATCGAGACCCAGGCGCAGTTCGTCGCCAGCCTCGCCGGCAAGACCAACTACAAGTCGCTGGCCTTCTCGGAGCAGTGGATCCAGGTCGTCGGCGATACCGCCATGGTCCGCCACGTCTGGGACGGCGCCGACATCCTGCCCGGCGGCGAGACCGGGCGCTCCTACATCGCGGTGCTTCAGGTCTGGCTCAAGGACGGCGGCGCATGGCGGCTGCTCGCGCGTCAGAGCTGCCCGCTCAAGCCGGCCTGACGGAGACCGGGAACGACGGTCAAGCTCGGGCGTTCTCGCTCGCGCCGCGATGTTCGGGACGCGGGGCGAGCGGGAGCGTGGAGCGGTGCGGTCCGACCGGCAGGTGAGCACGATCAGGTTGGTCGCCGAGGCGGTACGCCTCGCCAGCAACCTCGCCGTCAAGGAGATCACGCTGTTCTCGAGCGAGGTCGACCGGATCGCCCGGGTCGTCTCGACCTGGACGCTGTGGGGCGGCCTCATCGTGCTGCTCGCCTGCGTCAGCGGGTTCCTGCTGCTGATGGCCCTGGTGAAGGGCCTCGGCGCGTTGATCGGCTCGGAGGCCATCGCCGCGGTGATCGGGGCGTCGCCCTTCGTGCTCGCGGCCGTGCTGCTGACCGTTTGGGGTCTGCGCAAGATGGACGTGCGGCGGTAGCAGCCGAAGACCGGAACTGGCGTGCCCCCTACCCCGATGCCGCAAGCCGTACTTTCGCCCGGTCATGCGCCGCGAGCATGGCCGTTGTGCGGTGCAATCGATTGCACTGTGCGCTGCAACATGAGAGAAGGATGACGCACCGCAGCGATGGCGTCGCGGCGGTGCAGCCCTCTTTGGGCGTTTCCTCCCTAGACTTCGGGCCGCCTCGCAAGGGCGGCCTTTTTTCTTGAGCCGGTTGTTTTGGGCCGCGCGGTCTTCGTCGGAATGCCACGGTCTCCACGAGTACGACCTTGCACGTTCCGCCTCGGCGTCCGGATGAGGTTCGGCATCGCCGTGTCGGGAGCCGCGCCGGTGCGGCTCCCCTGGATTCATCGGGATGAATGCGCCAGCCCCCGCGAGCCGTCAGGCCTCCAGGTAGGCCGCGATGTTGCGGCGGATGCGGTCGAGCGGCGCCTCGCGCGTGTCCGGCAGGGCGAAGCGCTCGCCCGTGATCGTCTCGAAGGCGCTGACATAGGTGGCGGCGGTCTGCAGCACGACCTCGTGCGGGATCTCCGGCACGGCGTCGCGGTAGGGGTCGCAGCGGGCCGCGACCCAGTTGCGGACCACGTCCTTGTCGAAGCTCTCCGGGAGGGTGCCGGCCTCGAAGCGCTCGGCATAGCTCTTCGCGAACCAGTAGCGGCTGCTGTCGGGGGTGTGGATCTCGTCGGCGAGCACGATCCGGCCGTCGGAATCGGTGCCGAACTCGTACTTGGTGTCGGCGAGGATCAGGCCGCGCTCGGCCGCCAGCGCCTGGCCGCGGGCGAACAGCGCCAAAGCCGTCTCCGACAAGGTGCGCCACTGCGCCTCCGTCAGCAGTCCCCGCTCCAGGATCTCGGCGGCGGAGAGCGGCGCGTCGTGGTCGCCGTGGCCTGCCTTGGTGGTGGGGGTGATGATCGGCTGCGGCAGTTGCTCGTGCGGGCGCATCCCGTCCGGCAGGCGGTGGCCGTACATCTCGCGCCGGCCGGCCTTGTACAGGGTCAGGACCGAGGTGCCGGTGCTGCCGGCGAGGTAGCCGCGCACCACGATCTCGACCGGCAGGATGGTGAGGCGCCGCCCCACCACCACGTTCGGGTCGGGATAGGCCAGCACGTGGTTGTCGCAGATGTCCCGCGTCTTCTCGAACCAGTAGCGCGCGGTCTGGGTCAGGACCTGGCCCTTCAGCGGGATCGCGGCGAGCTCCCGGTCGAAGGCGCTCAGGCGGTCGCTGGTGATCAGGATCCGCCGCCCGTCGGGCAGGTCGTAATTGTCCCGCACCTTGCCGCGGTAGTGACCCGGCAGCTCCGGCAGAGTCGCTTCCGGAAGGACGTAGTCGGCGAAGGGCGCCAGCGTGGCCGTATCCATCGATCTCACCATCACACGTCGAGATTGGCCACGTTGAGGGCGTTCTCCTGGATGAACTCCCGGCGCGGCTCGACCACGTCGCCCATCAGCTTGACGAAGAGGTCGTCGGCGTCGGTCGTGTCCTTGACCTTCACCTGGAGCAGCGAGCGCACGTCGCGGTCGAGGGTGGTCTCCCAGAGCTGCTGGGCGGTCATCTCGCCCAGGCCCTTGTAGCGCTGCAGCTGCAGGCCCTTGCGGCCGAGCGCCATCATGCCCTCGAACAGGGCCACCGGGCCGTACAGCATGGTCTGGTCGCCGCGCCGCACCAGGGTGACGGGCGCGCCGTAGATCTCGCTGAGGGTCTCGGCCCGCTCGTCGAGGCGGCGCGCCTCCTGCGAGTGGATCAGCGCCTCGTCGAGGACCGCGACCTGGCGCACGCCGCGCAAGGTTCGCGACAGCACGTAGCCGCCGTCCTTCGCCTCGCCCTTCCAGCCCTGCTCGATCTCGTCCGCGATGGCGTTGAGGCGCCGGGCGATCTCGTCGGCCACCACCTCGGCCTCGGCCGGGTTGCCGGCCACCGACGGGCGCAGCGCCCCGGCGATCGCCGCCTGCTCGACCACGACGCGGTCGTAGCGCGAATGCATCCCGTGCAGGATCTGGCGCACGCCGCGCGCCTCGTCGACCAGCGCCTTCAGCTGGGCGCCGCCGAACTCGGTGCCGGTGGCGAGCTTGAGCACCGCGCCGTCGACGCCGCCGTCGATCAGGTAGTCCTCGAGCGCCCGGTCGTCCTTGAGGTAGAGCGAGGTCTTGCCCTTCTGGGCTTTGTAGAGCGGCGGCTGGGCGATGTAGAGGTGGCCGCGGTCGATCAGCTCCGGCATCTGGCGGAAGAAGAACGTCAGCAGCAGGGTGCGGATGTGCGAGCCGTCGACGTCCGCATCGGTCATGATGATGATGCGGTGGTAGCGCAGCTTGTCGGGATTGAAGGCGTGGGCGCCGTCCCGGCCGATGCCGGTGCCGAGCGCGGTGATCAGCGTGCCGATCTCCTGGCTCGACAGCATCTTGTCGAGCCGCGCCCGCTCGACGTTGAGGATTTTGCCGCGCAGCGGCAGCACCGCCTGGAAGGTGCGGTCGCGGCCCTGCTTGGCCGAGCCGCCGGCGGAATCACCCTCGACCAGCAGGATCTCGCATTTCGACGGGTCGCGCTCCTGGCAGTCGGCGAGCTTGCCGGGCAGCGAGGCGATGTCGAGGGCGCCCTTGCGGGTGGTGAGGTCGCGGGCCTTGCGGGCCGCCTCGCGGGCGGCGGCCGCCAGCGCCACCTTGGCGGCGATGGTGCGGGCCTCGCTCGGATGCTCCTCGAGCCAGCTGCCCAGGGTCTCGTTGAGCACGCCCTCGACGGCGGGCCGCACCTCCGAGGAGACGAGCTTGTCCTTGGTCTGGGACGAGAATTTCGGGTCCGGCACCTTGACCGAGACCACCGCGGTCAGCCCCTCGCGGCAATCGTCGCCGGTCAGCGAGACCTTCTCGCGCTTCGTCACCCCGCTCGATTCGGCGTAGCCGGTGATCTGCCTGGTCAGGGCGGCGCGGAACCCCGCGAGGTGGGTGCCGCCGTCGCGCTGCGGGATGTTGTTGGTGAAGCAGAGCACGTTCTCGTGGTAGCTGTCGTTCCACCACAGGGCGACCTCGACGCCGATGCCGTCGCGCTCCTGGCGCAGGACGATCGGCGCCTCGATCAGGGCGGGCTTCGCCCGGTCGAGGTAGCGCACGAAGGCCTCGACGCCGCCGTCATAGACCAGCTCGTCGCGCTTGTGCTCGGCGTGGCGGGCATCGGTCAGCACGATGCGCACGCCGGAATTGAGGAAGGCCAGCTCGCGCAGGCGCTTCTCGAGGGTCGCGTAGTCGAACTCGACCTGCGTGAAGGTCTCGGTCGAGGGCAGGAAGCTGACCTCGGTGCCGCGCCGGTCGTTGGCCGGGCCGACGACGGCGAGCGGCGCCACGGCGTCGCCGTGGCGGAACTCCATCGCGTGCTCCTGGCCGGCGCGCCAGATGCGCAGGCGCAGCCAGGACGACAGGGCGTTCACCACCGACACGCCGACGCCGTGCAGGCCGCCCGAGACCTTGTAGGAGTTCTGGTCGAACTTACCGCCCGCATGCAGCTGGGTCATGATGACCTCGGCCGCCGAGACGCCCTCCTCCTGGTGGATGTCGGTCGGGATGCCGCGGCCGTTGTCGGAGACCGTGCAGGAGCCGTCCGCGTTGAGGGTGACGGTGACGTGGGTCGCGTGGCCGGCCAGCGCCTCGTCGATGGCGTTGTCGACGACCTCGTACACCATGTGGTGCAGGCCCGAGCCGTCGTCGGTGTCGCCGATATACATGCCCGGCCGCTTGCGCACCGCGTCCAGGCCCTTGAGGACCTTGATCGAGTCGGCGCCGTAGGTGTCGGGGGTCAGATCGCGGGCGGGTTCGGCCATGTCGGTTCCTGGTGCGGGCGGGCGCGCGTCGCGGGGTGGCGCGGCCGGCGCGGGCGCCGGGTCTCGCCCCGGCGCCGTCTGGGTCTCGTGTCTCAAGGGTCGGGGGCCGTCGAGGGGGCGGTCCCGCATCTGCCTGATGTAAGCATTCCGCCTTGAAATTGCATCGGTTTTCGGCGCCGTACGGGCGCTTTTCCAGGGTCCGGCGGGGGCTGGACCGAGCCCTCGCGTCCCTCCCCCGGCCGACCATACCGGAGGTCATCTTTCGCCGCACCCCGTTAAGGATCCGCGAACGGGCCGCGCCGGCCCGTGAGCGGGTCCCGGCTCGCCGATGGTCAGCCCTTGAGCGAGCCGCGGCTCCCTTCGTCGAGCCGCGCGACCGCCGCCGGATCGAGGGCGAGCCGCACCCCTCCCAGGAGCTCGTCGAGCTGCGCCACCGAGGTCGCGCTGGCGATCGGCGCGGTGAGGCCCGGCCGGGCGATCAGCCAGGCGAGGGAGACCTGCGCCGGCGTGGCGCCGTGGTCGCGGGCGACCGCGTCGAGGAGGTCGAGGAAGGCGAGGCCGCGCGGGTTGAGGTACGGCGAGACCCGGGCCTCCCGGGCGCGGCCGGCGGCGGCCCCGGCCTGCCGGTACTTGCCGGTGAGGAAGCCCGCCGCGAGGGAGAAGTAGGAGATCACCCCGATCTCCGCCTCCCGGCACAGCGGCTCCAGCTCGGCCTCGTAATCCTCGCGGTCGGCCAGGCTGTAGCCGGGCTGCAGGCTCTCGTAGCGCGGAAGGTTCTCTCTCGCGGCGACGGCCAGCGCCTCGCGCAGGCGGGCGGCGGAGTAGTTCGAGGCGCCGATTGCCCGCACCTTGCCGGCGCGGATCAGCCGGTCGTAGGCCGACAGCGTCTCCTGCAGCGGCGTTTCGGCATCGTCGGTGTGGGACTGGTAGAGGTCGATCCGGTCGGTCCCGAGCCGGCGCAGGGAGGCCTCCACGGCCTTCTCGATGTAGGCCGCCCGCAAGCCCTTGCGGCCCTCTCCCATGTCCATGCCGACCTTGGTGGCGATCGTCATCCGGTCGCGGGCGCCGCGGTCCTTCATCCAGCGCCCGATCACCGCCTCCGACTCGCCGCCCCGGTGGCCCGGCGCCCAAGCCGAATAGACGTCGGCGGTGTCGACGAAGGTGAAGCCGGTCTCGAGCAGCCGGTCGAGCAGGGCGAAGGAGGTCGCCTCGTCGGCGGTCCAGCCGAAGACGTTGCCGCCGAAGCAGAAGGGCGGGACCGAGAGGCCGGAACGGCCGAGGGGGCGCAGATCCATCAGGGGGCTCCTATCGCAGGAAGGGGTTCGACAGCCGCTCCTGGCCGATCGTGCTCGTCGGGCCGTGGCCGGGGATGAAGGCGACGTCGTCGCCGAGCGGCAGGAGCTTCGTCTTGATCGAGGAGATCAGGGCGGCGTGGTCGCCCCCCGGCAGGTCGGTGCGGCCGACCGAGCCGCGAAACAGCACGTCGCCGACCTGGGCGAAGCGGGCGTCCCGGCTCACCAGCACGACGCTGCCGGGGGAATGGCCGGGGCAGTGCAGCACGTCGAAGGTGAGGTCTCCCACCGTCACCGTGTCGCCCTCGGACAGCCAGCGGTCGGGGGTGATCGCCTTGGCGCCGTCGATGCCGTAGGCCGCCCCGGTCTCGGGCAGGCTGTCGAGGAGCGGCTTGTCGGCCTGGTGCGGTCCTTCGACCGGGACTTTCAGCGCGTCGCGCAGGTCCGCCGCCCCGCCGGCGTGGTCGATGTGGCCGTGGGTGAGCAGGATCTTCTCGACGCTGACACCGGCCTGCATGATCGCCGCCCGGATCCGGTCGAGGTCGCCGCCCGGATCGACCACCGCGGCCCGCTTCGTCGCCTCGCACCACAGCAGGGTACAGTTCTGCTGGAACGGGGTGACCGGGATGATCGCGGCGCGGGGCGTGCTCGGCATGGTCGGCCTTGGATGAGGAACGGGTCGCGATCCTTGTAGCGTGGAAGCGGGCGGCGCGGCACCCCGTGGCGGGGCGCACCGGACTCGGCCGGCGGACGCGGCCTCGACAGGCGGAAGCGTCCGGGCTTCGGTGCGACGCGACGAGGGAGCGGGCCATGGCCGTGAGGCGTATCGTGACCAACATCCCGGCGACGCGGCTCGATGCGGCGCGGGGTTTCTACGAAGGGGTTCTCGGCCTCGACCTGGTCATGGATCACGGCTGGATCCAGACCTTCGCGGCCTCGGGCGCGTCGGCGCCGCCGCAGGTCAGCGTGGCCTGCGAGGGCGGATCGGGGACGCCGGTTCCCGATCTCTCGGTCGAGGTCGACGACCTGGAGGATGTGCTCCGGCGCGCGACGGAAGCCGGCCTTCCGATCGAGTACGGCCCCGTGGACGAGCCGTGGGGCGTGCGGCGGTTCTACGTCCGCGACCCGTTCGGGCGGCTCGTCAACATCCTGGCCCATCCCGGGTGAGCGGGCCCGATGCCGGGTCCCGTCGCGCGATCGTGTGCGGTCCCGCCTTGGCGTCCGGCCCGCGCCCGCGCTACCGTCCGGCGACGCGGCGGACGTCGTCCGCCCGGTACGAGTAGTCCAGTCTTGATGCGACCGATCCATCCGGCGCCCCCGCGGGCCGGACCGGGCGCCTGAAGGACCGCCGACACGACGGCCCGAACGCGGCCCGGCCTTTCCCGTTGCGGGTGCCCTCCCCCGGAGGACACGCGATGTCGAGTTCGTTCCCCCTCTCCCACGGCCTTGCCGCCGCCCGCCCCGCCGTGCGGCGGATCGGCGTTCAGGATCTCAAGGCCGCCCTGTCGCGCGGCGTCGACGATTTCCTGGCGATGCCGACCCACGTCCTGTTCGTGGTGCTGATCTATCCGATCGCCGGCGTGCTCGTCGCGGCGGCGACCTTCGAGCAGAACCTGGTCCCGATCCTGTTTCCCCTCGCCGCCGGCTTCGCGCTGATCGGGCCGTTCGCGGCGCTCGGCCTCTACGAGCTGAGCCGGCGCCGGGAATGGGGCCTGCCCGCCGCCTGGACCGACGCCTTCGCGCCGCTCCACGGCCGCTCGGCCCGGGCGGTGATGGCGGTCGGCGTGGTGCTGGCGCTGATCTTCGCGGCCTGGCTCTGCGCGGCCATGGGGCTCTATTGGTCGCTCTACGGCGGGGTGACCGAGCCGTCGGTCTCCGCCTTCCTCGGCGACGTGCTGACCACGCCCCGGGGCTGGACGCTGATCCTCGCCGGCAACCTCGTCGGCGCCGCCTTCTCGCTCCTGGCGCTCGCGGTCAGCGCCGTCTCGATCCCGCTCATCATCGACAAGGACGTGGAGGCCGGCACCGCGATCGAGACCTCGCTGGCGCTGATGCGCGAGAATCCCGGCCCGATGCTCGCCTGGGGCGCCATCGTGGCCGGGATGCTCGTGCTGGGCATGGTGTCGCTGTTCGTCGGCCTCGCGGTGGTGCTGCCGGTGCTCGGCCACGCCACCTGGCACCTCTACCGCCGGGCGGTCGGGTGACGCCCCGGCACCGCGTTCACCCGGTGATCGCCGCGATCACCCCGTGATCGCCGCGTAGGTGAGCACCCGCAGCTCGCGCCGGATCGGCCAGGTCGAGGACGGCATGAGCTGCGTCAGCATGATCACGAACAGGTCCTCGGCGGGGTCGATCCAGAACGCCGTCGAGGCCGCCCCGCCCCAGGCGACCTCGCCCGGGGTGCCGAGGATCTGGGCCTTGGACGGGTCGAGCACCACCGAGAAGCCGAGCCCGAAGCCGATGCCGCTGTAGCTCGACTCCGAAAAACGTGGCTGGCCCATGTCGGCGAGGTCGCCGCGCAGGTGGTTGGCCGTCATCAGCTCGACGGTCTTGGTGCCGAGAAGCCGCACGCCGACGAGGGCGCCGCGCCCGAGGATGAAGCGGCAGAACCGGGCGTAGTCGGAAGCCGTCGCGACGAGGCCGCCGCCGCCCGACGGCACCGTGCGGGGCCGGGCGTAGCGGCCGTCCCGCGCATCGTCGATCAGGGTCAGCCGGCCGCCCTCGCCCAGCGCGTAGTTCGAGGCGAAGCGGGAGATCTTTTCCGCGGGTACGTGGAAGTCGGTGTCGACCATGCCGAGCGGCCGGATGATCCGCTCGCGCAGGAAGTCGTCGAAGGGCTGTCCCGAGATCACCGCCACGAGGTGGCCGAGCACGTCGGTGGCGATGCTGTAGTTCCACTCGGCCCCCGGCTGGGCCAGCAGCGGCAGGCTCGCGGCCTTGCCCACCACCGCGGCGAGCGAGGTCTCGGCGGTCTGGAAGTCGACGCCCTCCTCCCGGTACATCCGGTCGACCAGGGTGGCGTCCATGAAGCCGTAGGACAGGCCCGAGGTGTGGGTCAGGAGATCGCGGAACGTGATGTCGCGCTCCGCCGGCACCGTCTCGGGCTTGCCGCGGCTGCCGCCGACGAGCACCCGCATGTCCCGGAACTCCGGCAGGAAGCGGGTGACGGGGTCGTCGAGCTGAAACAGGCCCTCCTCGTACAGCATCAGGATCGCCACCGAGGTCAGCGGCTTCGTCATCGAGTAGATGCGCACGATGGTGTCGGCCTCCATCGGCAGGCCGCGGGCGAGGTCGCGCAGGCCCTCCTGGTGGGAAAACACCACCTGGCCGCGCCGGGCCACCGTCACCGACAGGCCCGGCAGCTTGCCGGCCTCGACGTAGCCCCGCATCCACGGGACGATCCGGCCCAGCCGCTCCGACGAGAGGCCGACCGCCTCCGGGGTTCCGATCTCAAGCACCACGCGGGCTCTCCTGGTGATGGGCGTCGAGCGGTTCTAACGCGGGATCGCCCGCGAGGACGAGTTCCATCAGCACCTCGTCGTGGTAGCGGTCCCCGATCTTCAGGGCCCGGCGCTCGCAACCGTAGGGGCGAAAGCCCAGCCCCTCGTAGAGCCGCAGGGCCGCGGGGTTTTCGGCCCCGACGGTCAGCCGCAGGGCCTCGACCCGCGGGCGGGCCTCCGCGACGAGCCGATGAAGGAGCGCGGCGCCCAGGCCCAGCCCCCGCGCCTCGTCCCGGACGTAGACCCCCGTCACGTCGCCCTTGTGCCGCAGCTTCGCGCCCTCCTGCAGCGCCAGGGTGGCGGTGCCCAGCAGCACCTCGCCCCGGACCGCCCCGAGGGTGAGGTGCTGCTCCAGCCGCGCCCCGAACCAGTCCGGTCCATGTCCGGCGACGTCCTCCAGGGCGGTGCCGAACGAGGCGGGGTGCCGTTCCAGCGCCTCCAGGCGCAACGAGCGGTAGGCCGGGCCGTCGGCGGCCCGAAGGCGGCGGATCGCGATCGCGTGCATCGCCCGAGGGAGTCCGACGGCTCGGGGTCCCGTCAAGCCTCCCGTTGACCACGACCCGGACCTGGTGCGATGCCGGAGCCCAACGAGACCTCTTCAACGAGTTCCCCGGGAGCCACGCCGCCGATGTCCCTGCCCGACAGCCTCCGCCACGCCCTCGCCCTGCCGGTGATCGCCTCGCCGATGTTCATCGTCTCGGGCCCGGAGCTGGTCATCGCCCAGTGCGTGAACGGCATCGTCGGCTCGTTCCCGGCGCTCAACGCCCGGCCGAAGGAAGCGCTGGACGAGTGGCTGACCCGGATCACGGCGGCGCTGGCCGAGGCCAAGGCCGCCGACCCCGAGCAGATCGTCGCGCCCTACGCCGTCAACCAGATCGTCCACGCCTCGAACGACCGGCTCGAGCACGACCTCACGGTCTGCGGCAAGCACCGGGTGCCGATCATCATCACGTCCTTGCGCGCGCCCGACGCGGTGGTCTCGGCCGTGCACGGCTGGGGCGGCGTCGTCTTCCACGACGTGACCACGGTGCGCCACGCCGAGAAGGCGCTGGAGGCCGGCGTCGACGGCCTGATCCTGGTCTGCGCCGGGGCCGGGGGGCATGCCGGCACGCTCTCGCCCTTCGCGCTGGTGAGCGAGGTGCGGCGCTTCTTCAAGGGACCGCTGATCCTGTCGGGCGCCATCAGCACCGGCGACGCGATCCTGGCCGCCCAGGCGATGGGCGCGGACCTGGCCTACATGGGCACCCGCTTCATCGCCACGCAGGAGGCCAACGCCGCGCCGGCCTACAAGGAGATGATCGTCGGCACGACGGCCGCCGACGTGATGTACACCCCCTACTTCACCGGCGTGCCGGGCAACTACCTCAAGCCCAGCGTCACCGCCGCCGGCCTCGACCCCAACGCGCTGCCGGAGGTCGACAAGACCAAGATGAACTTCGGCTCGGGCACCACCAAGGCCTGGCGCGACATCTGGGGCGCCGGCCAGGGCGTCGGCACCATCGACGACGCGCCGGCCACCGCCGTGGTGATCGACCGGCTGAAGGCGGAATACGCCGCGGCGCGGGCGCGGCTGGGATAAGGCGCTCCCGCACACCCCCGTTGCGCCCGGCGCTTGTCCGCCGGGCACGGCCCTCGCATCCTGGCGCACGCATCTTTCCCGACGCGTAGCGTGAGGCCCGCGATGACCACCAACCTCTCCGTGAACGGCAACCGGCTGTGGGACACCCTGATGGTGTCGGCCGGCATCGGCACCGGCCCCCGGGGCGGCCTGCGGCGCCTCACCCTGACCGAGCCGGACCGGCTGGTGCGCGACCAGCTCAAAGCCTGGGCCGAGGAGGGCGGCTACCCGCTCACCGTCGACGGGCTCGGTAACATGGTGCTGCGGCGGGCGGGCACCGAGCCCGACCTGCCCCCGGTGGTGATCGGCAGCCATCTCGACACGCAATGGGCCGGCGGGCGCTTCGACGGCATCCTGGGCGTGCTCGCCGGGCTGGAGGTGCTGCGCACCCTCGACGATCTCGGCATCGCGACGCGCCGCACCATCGAGGTGGTGAACTGGACCAACGAGGAGGGCGCGCGGTTCTCGCCGCCGATGCTGTGCTCGCTCGCCTGGTCCGGCCAGGCGACGCCGGACTGGGTCGAGAACCGGCGCGACCGCGACGGCATCCGCTTCGGCGACGCCCTCGACGGCATCGGCTATCGCGGGCCGGAACCCGTCGGCGGACGCACCATCGACGCCTATTTCGAGCTGCATATCGAGCAGGGCCCGGCCCTCGACCGGGCCGGCGTGCCGGTCGGCATCGTCACCGGCGGCTATCCCAGCTGCGGCATGCGCATCGCCGTCGAGGGCGCCACCGCCCATACCGGACCGACCCCGATGGGCGAGCGCCACAACGCGCTCGTCGGCGCCGCCATGGTGGCGGTGGCGGTCAACGACATCGGCTGGGCGCATGCCGACACCGACGCCAAGGCCACCGCCGCCCGGCTCGACCTGGTGCCGAACCTCCCCGGCACGCTCTCGGAATACGCCGAGCTCTTCATCGACATGCGGGCGCCCGAGCTCGAGACCCTCGAGACCATGAAGGCGTCCTTGCGCGCCGCCCTGCCCGACTGCGCCGCCCGCTCGCTGACGCAGATCTCCATCGCCGAGGAATGGGGCTTCGGGGTCTTCTCCTTCGACGACGGGCTGATCGGCACCCTGCGGGAGACCGCGGAACGCCTCGGCATCCCGACCATGGACCTGCGCTCCCAGGCCGGCCACGACGCCTACCACGTCGCCCGGGTCGCCCCCGCCTGCATGATCTTCACCCCGTGCCGGGACGGCATCACCCATAACGAGGCCGAGGATATTTCCCTGGAGCCGACCCTGCCGGGCGTGAACCTCCTGCTCCACGCCGCCCTGGCGCGCGCCAACCGCTGAGACCCGGACGGGCGGCGCTCCACGCCGCCCGATCCCGCTTGCGAGACTTTGCATATCGGCGTACTTTTCATTGGAAAGTTGATGCGGGATGCCGATGCGCGACCTTGACAGGGCCGACCTCGACAGGGTGCTGGCCGACATCACGGCGATCCGCAGCCAGGTCGCCGCCGGGACCGCCTTCCAGGGCTACGGCCCGACCGCTTTGGCGGCGACCGGCGCCCTGGCGCTCGCCGCCGTCGTCGCGCAGGCCGCCCTCCTCGACGACCCGACCGGGCGGCCGCTGACCTTCCTGGCCGGCTGGATCGCCGTCGCGATCGTCTCGATCGGGGTGATCGGGGCCGAGATGCTGGCGCGCAGCCGCCGGCACCATTCGGGCCTCGCCGACGCCATGATCCTCAACGCGGTCGAGGCCTTCCTGCCCGCGGGCGCCGCCGGGGCGCTGCTGCTCCTGGTGCTCGCTCGCCTCGCCCCCGAATCCTTGTGGCTGCTGCCGGGCCTGTGGCAGATGCTGGTCGGCCTCGGGCTGTTCGCCTCCCTGCGCGCCCTGCCGCGGCCGGTCGCCCTGGCGGCGGGCTGGTACGTGCTCGCCGGGCTCGGCACCATCGCGGCCTCGGCCGAGGGGCATGCGCTGTCGCCCTGGACCATGGGCCTGCCCTTCGCCCTCGGCCAGGGGCTGCTCGCCCTCATCCTCTATCGCGCCCCGGGAGGCGACCATGAGTGAGCCTGCGCCTTTCGCCTATGACGGGCTCGACCGGGTGCTGCACGAGCGGGCGCGGCTCAGCCTGCTCACCTCGCTCGCCTCGCACCCGAAGCCCCTCGCCTTCTCCGACCTCAAGCAGCTCTGCGGCCTGACCGACGGCAATCTCAGCCGCCATCTCGGCGTGCTGGAGGAGGCCGGGCTCGTCGAGATCCACAAGGGTTACGAGGGACGGCGCCCGCTCACCACCTGCCGCCTCACCCCCGCCGGGCGGCAGCGCTTCGTCGCGTATCTCGCGGTGCTGGAGCGCGTGGTCCGCGACGCCGCCGAGGCGGCCCGGCAGGGTGATCGCGACCCCGAGCCCCTTCCCGCCTGACCTCCCTTCCCTTTTTTGTCCGGAGACTTTGCAATGCAAAGCGGTTCGCTTCACCAAGACGAGCTTCATGTCGGCCTGATCATGGACGGCAACGGCCGCTGGGCGGAACGCCGCGGCCTGCCCCGTTGCGTCGGGCACGAGGCCGGGGTCGGCACGGTGCGGCGGGTGGCGCGGGCCGCGCCCGGCCAGGGCATCGGCACGCTGACGCTCTACGCCTTCTCTGCCGACAACTGGCGCCGCCCGGCCGCCGAGGTCGCGGGGCTGATGGGCCTGCTTCGCCTCTACCTCGCCCGCGAAGTCGAGGTCCTGCGCCGCGACGGCGTGCGCCTCACGGTGATCGGCCGGCGCGACCGCCTGCCCGCTGGCCTGGCGGAGGCCATCGCGGCCGCCGAGGCCGCGACCCGCGACGGGACCGGCCTGCACCTGCGCATCGCCCTCGACTACTCGGCCCGGGACGCGATCCTCTCCGCCGCCCGCGCCGCCGACCCCGCCATCACCCGCGAGGCGTTCGACCGCCTCGTCACCGGCGACGGCGCCCCGGCGGTCGACCTCGTGATCCGCACCAGCGGCGAGCAGCGCCTGTCCGACTTCCTGCTCTGGGAGAGCGCCTATGCCGAGCTGCACTTCACGCCCTGCGCCTGGCCGGATTTCGGCGAGGCGGAGCTCGCCGCGGCGATGACGGCGTTCCGCGCGCGCCAGCGCCGCTTCGGCGGGCTGCCGGCGGCGGCGTGAGGCCGGCCGTTCGACGGCGAGGCCGGGCCGAGGCCCGACCTCGCGCGCCGCGGTGGCCCGGGCGCCCGCCGGATCAGGCGGCGGCCGCCACCGTGACCCGCTGCACGTCCACGTCCTCGCCGACGCGCTGCAGCGTGACGGCGAAATCGGTCAGCTGCTGCCAGGCCTTGCGGCTCGCCTCGACGCGGGTCAGCTGGGCCAGGATCGCGGTGCGGTCCTTGGCGATCCGCAGGTCCTTGACGACGGCATCGAGCCGGCTCGCCAGGGTCGCCCACATCTTGCCGACGTCGTCGAGGTAGCTCAGGGCCTTGTCACACGAATCCACGAGCGCTTCGATCGACTGGTCGAAGAGGCTCAGGGCGGCCGCCTGCGCCTTCTCCGCGCTCAGGGCGCTCAGCTGCCTCTGCAACTCGGCATACGACGAGGAGATGTCGTTGCCGCTCGCCACGAACTCGTAGGTGGCGGCGCCCGTGCCGACGACCGCGACGGCGAGCGCCAGGGGGGCCAGGAGGCCGCCGGACGCGACCGTCAGCGCGAGGGCGGCGACGCCGACGAAGAGCCCGAGGCCGATCCCGATCCCGGAGAGCGCCCGCGCCTGGTTGGCGCTCTCGATCTCCTGGCGGATGCGCTTCATCTGAAGCGTGATCTTCTCGATCTCGTTGTTCGCGATGCCGGCATCCGCGTGCGCGGCCGCCTTGGCAGTCCGGAAATTGACCTGGTCGGCGAGGATCAGGCTCCGGAAGTCCTTGAGCCGGCGGCTGAGCGCCGCGATCTCGCACGATTGCTCATTCAGCTCCGTCGACAGCTCCTTGAACAGGAGGTCGATCTTCTCGGCCTCGGCCGAGGTGAAGCCGCGGCTCGCCTCGGCCGCGTCGTTCATGATGTGGACGAGGTGGGACGTCGAGGCGGAGAACAGGTTGGCGTAATCGAGGATCGATTGCGGCACCTTCGAGAACAGCTCGGGCCCGAGCGTGTCGGTCCATGCCACGGCGTGCGCGCGCGCGCCCTCGAGGTCACCGCGGAACTTCACCGCCCAGCCGGGTTCCTTGGGGAATTGCGGCATCTGGAACTGGCCGACCTCGTGGATGTAGCCCCAGATCGCGGCCTTCTTGCGAAAGCCGGCCTCCAGCTTGCCCTTCGTCTCGGCGGTATCGGGAACCAGCGCCAGATCGGCCATGGGTGCGCTCCTGTGATGTCGCGATGCGGGTCGGCCGCGTTCCGACGAGGCCGACGGGGCCCCGCCGTCCCGGAGGCGGCGTGATGGAATCGGTGTCAGGACGGTCGCGCCGGTCGTCCCGGCGCATGCCGCGGATCGTCGGACGGGGAGGCGCCGACGACCGGGGGTCTCGCGAGCGCGATCTACCGGCCGAGATCCATGGTCTGGACCTCGAGCTTCAGGCTCTGCCGGTCGGCGGCATCCTGTCCCAGGCCCTGCCAGGACTTGGCCGCGAATTCGAGGCTGCGCAGGTCGCCGTAGGCGTCGACGTCCACGATCGGCTGGGACACGATCTCGCACGCCGTCTGGAGCTTATCGATCAGATGGCTCCAGATCAGGTCGACGCTCTCGATCCCGGTCGCGGCGCGCTGGTTCTTGTCCTCGATCTGCGCCAGGAGGCTGTCGACCTGGCTCATCGCCACGACCTGCAGCCCGATGTCGCCGAGCTGGTTGGTCAGCGTCGTGATCTCCGCGAAGGTCTTGCGATAGCGCACCATGAGCGACTTCAGCTTGTAGGCCTCGTAGCCCAGCATGGCGAAGCCGACGACCGCGGAGCCCGACAGCGCGCCCGTCGCCCACCAGAGGCCGAAGGTGAGCGCGTAGACGCTCTTGGCGGAGCCCTTCATGGTCGAGTCGGTCGAGGATTTCTGCGCGGCCACCACGACCGCGAGCTCCTCGCGCAGGGATGCGATCCTGCCCAGAATCTCGTCGGTCTTCTTCTGCTCGGCCGCGTCCGACGTCTTGATGCGCGCGAGGATCGGCCGCAGCCCGCCCGAATGGGCGTCCATCCGGCGCCGGAACGCCTCGAGCCGGTCGCGATGGCTGCGGATCGTCGCGTGCTGGTCCTTGGCCTCCGCCAGGAGCTCGGTGAGCAGCGTGTGCAGCGCGTCCCGCTCCTCCCCGGTGAGGGCGCCGCCGCGGGCGCGCGCCGCGGCGAGCGGGCCCTTCAGCCGCTCGACGCTGGCGCAGAACAGGTTCGCGAAGGTGAGATGGGATTGCAGGCAATCGGCGAAGAGCCGCGGGCCGCAATCCAGGACCCAGCCGTGAGCATCCGCCACCGCCGCCGATAGCTTGGCCTTCGCGTCGGCATACCATTCGGGCGCCGAAGACGGCATCGGAGGCAGGACGGCATCCGTGATGGCCTTGCACCATGCGACCGCCTCGGTATTCGCCACGATCAGATGATCGATCTGTGCGACCGTACGCGATCTGTCCGGAGCGAGCATGGTGGTCTTCCCAAAATTACAGGTGCGCAAAATCTATAGCTGGCACAAGAATTTAGTGTGTGCTTGGCGCTGAAAGCCTGGGTTTTTGTAGGTCGGGCCTGGTTTTGAGTCCGTTAATGGACGGATCTTCGATAGGTCTGACACCTCGGCGCTCGGAGCAGTCTTAACGACACGTTATCGGGCGCGCCGCCGCGGCGGACCGAAGGGGAGCGGGCGCCCCGCGCCGCCGATCTTTCCCGATGCGCGGTTCGCGCGCAGAATGGCCCGAACAGGGTCGGGGAGGATGCGATGCGGTCTGCCGTGATGGCCCACATCGACGAGCTCGTCCGGGCGGCGAGCGGCGGCGAGGCCGTGCGCGACCCGCTCATCAACCAGTCGTGGCAGCGGTGCCTGGCCGAGTACCGGCTCGATCCCGCGGCGCCCCGGCGGGCCTACATCCACACCCAGGCGCGCCTGCGCGAGCACCGCGACGCCCTCGACGACCTGATCCGGGTGGCGCGCTTCGGGGTCGAGGCGCTGTACCGGCAGGTCTCGGGCCTCGGCTACGTGCTGATCCTCGCCGATGCCCGCGGCGTCGCCGTCGACTTCATCGGCGATTCCGGCCGCGACGGCGACCTGCGCCGCGCCGGCCTCTATCGCGGCTCGGACTGGAACGAGCACCTCGCCGGCACCTGCGCGGTCGGCACCTGCATCGCCACCGGCGAGGCCCTGTCGGTCCATCTCGACGACCACTTCGCCGGCGACCATATCGGGCTCACCTGCACGGCGGCGCCGGTCTACGCCGCCGACGGCACGCTCGCCGCGGTGCTCGACATCTCGGCCCTGCAGGCGCCGGCCCCGAAGGCGAGCCAGCACCTCGCGCTCCAACTCGTCACCTCGTTCGCCCACCGCATCGAGACCGCGAGCCTGCACAACGGCTTCCGGCGCGAGTGGATCCTCCACCTGTCGCGCTCGCCGGAATTCGCCGACATCGAGCCCGAGCTGGCGCTCGCGGTCGATGCGGGCGGGCGCATCCTCGGCTTCAACAGCCGGGCCCGGGCGCTGATCGACCGCGCCCTGCACCGCCCGCGCGGGCCCTCCGACCTCGCGCATGCCGGCCTCGGGCTGCGCCTCGACGCGTTGTTCGAGGCCTCGGTCGACGACCTACCGCGTTTCACCCGGGCGGTGCCGGTGGAGCGGCGGGTGCTGCGCCTGCGCGGCGGCGAGCGCTTCTACGCCCTCGCCCTGGAGCCGGCCGCCGCTCCCGTGCGCACCCCGCCCGCCGCCCCCGCGCGGCCCGCCGCCCCGGACTTCGCCGGCGGCGACCCGGCGCTGGCGCGCATGGCCGGCCGGGCCGCACGCCTGTTCGAGGCGGGGGTGAGCCTCCTCGTCGGCGGCGAGACCGGCACCGGCAAGGAGTTCTTCGCCCGTGCTCTGCACGGCGCGTCGCGTCGCGCCGGCAAGCCCTTCGTCGCGGTCAATTGCGCGGCCCTGCCCGAGAGCCTGATCGAGTCCGAGCTGTTCGGCCACGAGGCCGGCGCCTTCACCGGGGCGGCCAAGGCCCGGACTGGCCTCGTTCAGCAGGCCGATGGCGGCACGCTCTTCCTCGACGAGATCGGCGACATGCCGCTCTCTGCCCAGACCGGCCTGCTGCGCGTGTTGGCCGAGCGCGAGGTGACGGCGCTCGGGGCCGGGAAGCCGTCTCCCGTCGACATCCGGGTGATCGCCGCGACGCATCGCGACCTCGCCGCCATGGTGGCCGAGGGCCGCTTCCGCGAGGATCTGCTGTACCGCCTCGCCGGCGCCCGCTTCGTCCTGCCGCCCCTGCGCGAGCGCGCCGATGTCGCCGCGCTCGTCGCGCGGCTGCTGGCGGGGCGGCCCGGCTCGCCACGCCTCTCCCCGGCGGCCGCGGCGGCGCTCGCTCGCCATCCCTGGCCCGGCAACGTGCGCGAGCTGGTCGGCGCCCTCGACTACGCCTGCGCGCTCGCCGAGGGACCGGAGATCGTCCCCGCCGACCTGCCGCCGACGGTCGCGGCTTGGCGCCCCGACCCCGCGCCGCCCGCGGCGGCCCCGGTGCGGGACGAACCGCCCGCCGGCCCTCTCGCCGACCCCCCTGCCGATGTCCTTGCCGATCCCCTCGCCGAGGCCCTGCGCCGGCGCGCCTGGAACGTCTCGGCGGTGGCCCGCGACCTCGGGCTCGACCGCTCCACCGTGCACCGGCGCATGCGCCGCCTCGGCCTCGTCTCGCCCAACCACGCGGGGTGAGGCGCCCCACCTGGGGCGGGGCGCTCGCCACAGGTGGGGCACCTCAGGTGTGGCGTCGGGCGTGGCGCATGATGCACCGCGCCTCTGGTCCAGAGGATGTCAGGAACACCCTTCTTCCGAATCTCGCCTCTCTCGGAGCATGTTCGACCGATGGGTCCGATGTCGCGGGGAGCGTTCTATCCCGCCATCGAGCTTATACCGACGGATGTGTCGATCTGCGATCGATCGATCTTGGAGGATGGTTCCAAAAATCGCCGAGCATGCTGGAGATCTCCTTCAGGATCGGCCCATCGTCGATGGGCCGACGCCTCGGGATGAGGATGTGTGTTGGATGGATGCCGATTCGGGCAACGGGGCATCCCGGCGTCGATCCTGCTCCACCCCTGGCACACCCCTTGCGCTTCCTCCCCCATAACAAACGAGGAGGAACCCCGATGGACGCCGTGGTTGGAAAGCTGGAGCGGCTGTCGCCCGCCGACGAGCGGGTGATCGGCTGGCTCGACCGGTTCGAGGCCGCCTTGAGCGCACGCGACGCCGCGGGTGCGGCGGAGCTGTTTGCCGGGACGTGCTTCTGGCGCGACCTCGTCGCCTTCACCTGGAACATCACCACGCTGGAGGGCCGGGGCGCCATCCGCGACATGCTGGCGGCGCAGCTCGGCGCGGTGGCGCCCGGGAGCTTCACCCTGGAGGAGCCGGCGAGCGAGGCCGACGGCGTCACCGAGGCCTGGATCGCCTTCGAGACCGCGACCCTGCGCGGGCGCGGCTACCTGCGGCTCAGGGGCGAGGAGGCCTGGACGCTGCTGACCGCGGCGCGCGAGCTGAAGGGGTTCGAGGAGCCGGGCGGGCCGCGGCGCGAGCGCGGCGTGCATCACGGCGTCGAGCCCGGGCGGCGCTCGTGGTCGGAGCGGCGGCGCGACGAGGAGGCCGAGCTCGGCCGCACCCGCCAGCCCTACGCGCTGGTGGTCGGCGGCGGCCAGGGCGGCATCGCGCTCGGTGCCCGGCTCAAGCGCCTCGGCGTGCCGGCGCTCGTCGTCGACAAGCACGACCGGCCCGGCGACCAGTGGCGCAGCCGCTACAAGTCGCTGCACCTGCACGACCCGGTCTGGTACGACCACCTGCCCTACCTGCCCTTCCCCGATCACTGGCCGGTCTTCGCCGCCAAGGACAAGGTCGGCGACTGGCTGGAGATGTACACGAAGGTCATGGAGTTGAACTACTGGTCGAGGACCGAGGTCCATTCGGCCCGCTACGACGAATCGGCCGCCGAGTGGGTGGTCGAGCTCACCCGCGACGGCGAGCGGCTGACGCTCCGGCCCAGGCAGCTCGTGCTCGCCACCGGCATGTCGGGCGTGCCGAACCTGCCGCACTATCCCGGCATGGAGCGCTTCGCGGGCGAGAGCCACCATTCGAGCCGGCACCCGGGCGGCGAGGCCTATCGCGGCAAGCGCGCGGTGGTGATCGGCTCCAACAACTCGGCCCACGACATCTGTGCCGACTTCTACGAGAACGGCGCCGACGTCACGATGGTGCAGCGCTCCTCGACCCACATCGTCAAGTCCGACACGCTGATGGAACTGGCGCTCGGCGGCCTCTACTCGGAGGAGGCGCTCGCCAAGGGGATCACCACCGACAAGGCCGACATGCTGTTCGCCTCGGTGCCCTACCGGATCATGCACGAGTTCCACGTGCCCGTGTACGAGCAGGCCAAGATCCGCGACGCCGACTTCTACGCCCGGCTCGAGAAGGCCGGCTTCCAGCTCGATTTCGGCGACGACGGCTCAGGCCTGTTCATGAAGTACCTGCGGCGCGGCTCGGGCTACTACATCGATGTCGGCGCCTCCGACCTGATCGCCGACGGCAAGATCAAGCTGGCGCACGGCAAGGTGCAGGAGATCGCCGAGGACGCGGTGGTACTCGACGACGGCACGCGGCTGCCTGCCGACGTGATCGTCTACGCCACCGGCTACGGCTCGATGAACGGCTGGGCGGCGAAGCTCATCAGCCAGGAGGTCGCCGACCGGGTCGGCAAGTGCTGGGGCCTCGGTTCGGACACCACCAAGGATCCGGGCCCGTGGGAGGGCGAGCTGCGCAACATGTGGAAGCCGACCCGGCAGGACGCCCTGTGGTTCCACGGCGGCAACCTGCACCAGTCGCGCCACTACTCGCTCTACCTCGCGCTCCAGCTCAAGGCCCGCATGGAGAGGCTGGACACGCCGGTCTACGCGCTCGCCGAGACGCATCACGCGGCCTGAACGCGGGTGGACCGGCGCGAGCCGCCGCGCCGGTCCCCGTCCCGGGGGCCGCTCAGTACCCTTGCGCGCTCCCGGTGTTCCGGCGCGGGTCGTTGGCGCCGTAGTAGCGGAAGGCCCCGACCGGCTTGCCGCCGAGCGTCGGTGCGCCGATCAGGATCGCCGCGAGGTGGTTCGCCGGTTGGGCCGGGCCGAACTTGTGGCCCATGCCCTCCAGGATCCGCTGGGTGTCCGGCGACAGGGCGAAGCGCTCGACATTGGTCACGTCGGGCATCCACTGGTTGTGGAGGCGCGGCGCGTCGGCGGCCTCCTGCACGTTCATGCCGTAATCGATCACGTTGAGGATGCTGTGCAGCACCACCGTGATGATCCGGCTGCCGCCGGGGGTGCCCGTCACGAAGACCGGCTTGCCGTCCTTCGTGACGATGGTCGGGCTCATCGAGCTCAAGGGCGTCTTGCCGGGGGCGACGGCGTTGGCCTCGCCCTGGAGCAGGCCGTAGATGTTCGGCACGCCGACCTTGGCGGTGAAGTCGTCCATCTCGTTGTTGAGGAGCACGCCCGTGCCCTCCGCGGTGATCCGCACGCCGAACCAGTCGTTGAGGGTGTAGGTCACCGAGACCGCGTTGCCGGCCGAATCGACGATCGAGTAGTGGGTGGTGTTGCTGCCCTCGTGCGGGGCCGTGCCGGGCTTCAGCTCGGCCGAGATTCCGGCCTTCTGCGGGTCGATCGCCGCGCGGATCTTGCCCGCATAGGCCTTGTCGGTCAGCCGCTCGACCGGGTTCTTCACGAAGGCCGGGTCGCCCAGGTAGGTGTTGCGGTCGATATAGGCGTGGCGCATCGCCTCGATCTCGTAGTGGACGGCCTGCGCCGAGCCCCAGCCGAGCTTGGCGAGGTCGTAGCCCTCGAGGATGTTCAGCATCTCGCAGATCACCACGCCGCCGGAGCTGGGCGGCGGGGCCGAGATCACCCGGTAGCCGCGGTAGTCGCACTCGATCGGCGGCAATTCGCGGGTGGCGTAGCGGTCGAGGTCGGCCTGGACGATCAGCCCGCCCTTCGCCCGGCTCGAGGCGGTCAGCGCGTCGCCGACCGCGCCCTTGTAGAACCCGTCGGGCCCGCGCTCGCTGATCGCCCGCAGGGTCCCGGCGAGGTCCGTCTGGACGAGCCGGTCGCCGACGCCGTAGGGCCGGCCCTGGTTCAGGAAGATCTTGGCCGAGGCCGGGTCCTTACCGAAATCCTCGGTGGCGGTGCCGAGCATGTCGACGTCGCCCTGGTCGAGGACGAAGCCCTCCTGCGCCAGCCGGATCGCCGGCGCCATCAGGTCGGCGCGGGGCTTCGTGCCGTACTTCGCCAGGGCGTAATCGAGGCCCGACACGGTGCCGGGCACGCCGACCGCCAGGAAGCTCTTGGTGCTCGCGCCCTTGATGACGTTCCCGTCCTTGTCGAGGAACATGTCGCGGGTGGCGGCGAGCGGCGCCTTCTCGCGGAAGTCCAGGAAGGTCCGGCTGCCGTCGGCGCGCTGGATCGTCATGAAGCCGCCGCCGCCGAGGTTGCCGGCCGCCGGATAGACCACCGCCAGGGCGTAGCCGACCGCGACCGCCGCATCGATGGCGTTGCCGCCCTGCCTCAGGACGTCGACGCCGACCTGCGTGGCATAATGCTGCGCCGTCACCACCATGCCGTGCTCGGCGGCGACCGGCGCCCGCGAGGCGGCGAGGGCCGGGCCCCCCGGGACCGCCACGACGAGGAACGCGGTGAGGAGCGTGGTGCCGATCGCGGCGAGCCTGTGGCGCATGGCGGATCCCTGGTTGATTCGCCGCCACGGTACACGAGGGCGGCGCGCCGCTGAATCGCCTCCGCGACCGGGCGCGACGTAAACCTTTGTGAGACCCATCCCCTTCCGCGCCCCGCGCTCTAGCTGCGGGGTGAAGAGATCCGGGGAGGCCTCCATGTCGATGAACCGTCGCACCCTCATGGCCGGAGGCATCCTGGCCGGCCCGGTGCTCGCCAGCGCGCCCGGCCTCGCCGGGGGCGGCGCGGCCCCCGTGGCCGACCTGCCGGGCGCCTACCGGTACGGCGTCGGCGAGGCGTCTATCCTGGCCCTGCACGAGGGCGGGGTGAAGCGCCCGCTCGATGCGGGCTTCGTGCGCAACGCACCCCTCCCCGAGGTGCAGGGCGCCCTCGCCCGGGCCTTCCTGCCGACCGACACCCTGCCGATCACCTTCACGCCGCTCCTCCTCACCCTCGGGGGCAAGCGGGTGCTCGTCGATGCGGGCTTCGCCGACCAGGGCCCGCCCGGCACCGGCGGCGTGCTGCGGGGGCTCTCCCTCGCGGGGATCGACCCGGGCACGGTCGACGCGGTGGTGATCAGCCACTTCCACCCCGACCACATCCTCGGCCTCAAGCGCAAGGACGGCAGCCCGACCTTCCCGAACGCCCAGGTGCTGGTGCCGGAGGCCGAGTGGCGCTTCTGGATGGATGACGGCCGGATCGCCAACCCGCCCGAGGCCCTGAAGGCCAATCTCGGCGCCGTCCAGAAAACCTTCGGGAGCGGCCTCAAGGTCGAACGCTATCCGTGGGACAAGGAGGTGCTGCCGGGCCTCACGGCGCTGGGCACCCCCGGCCATACGCCCGGCCACACCTCGTTCCGCCTCGAATCGGGCGGCAAGCGGCTCCTGATCGCCTCCGACATCACCAACCACCCGGCCCTGTTCGTGCGCCATCCCGACTGGTCGGCGCTCTTCGACATGGATGCCGGTGAGGCGCGGGCCACCCGCCACAAGATGCTGGCGCTGATGGCCGACGAGGGGATGCCGGTGGCCTTCTACCACGCCCCCTTCCCGGCCGCCGGCCACATCGCCAAGGCCGGCGGCGCCTACGAGTTCGTGCCGGTGCAGTGGGGGCTCGATCCCGTCTGAGGCCGGCCGCTGGACGCAACGCCTCCCCCGCATGCTATGCCTCGTGTCGACGCGGCCGGCGACGGCCCGGCGGCCGTGCGCGTCGAGGGAGGCGCGGCGGGATCATCGTTCGGCGGTCGGGACATCCCACATGGCGCGGCGCTTCAACCAGATCGCCTTCATCGCGAGCCCGACGCCCGACGCCCGCGAGGCGGCCGAGATGCTGATGCAGCGCTACGACCACGTCCCGCCCGAAGAGGCGGACGTGGTGGTGGGACTGGGCGGCGACGGCCTGATGCTGCAGGCGCTGCACCGCTTCATGGGCACCGGCAAGCCGATCTACGGCATGAACCGCGGCACCGTCGGCTTCCTGATGAACGAGTTCCACCTCGACGACCTGATCGAGCGGCTGGAGGTGGCGCAGCGCAGCATCGTCCACCCGCTCCTGATGGTGGTGACCGACGTGCTCGGCCTCACCCACACGGCGCGGGCGGTCAACGAGGTCTACATGCTGCGCCAGACCCACCAGACCGCCAAGCTGAAGATCTCGATCGACGGCCAGGTCCGCCTGCCCGAGCTGATCGCCGACGGGGTGCTGGCGGCGACCCCCGTGGGCTCGACCGCCTACAACCTCTCGGTCGGCGGGCCGATCCTGCCGATCTCCTCGCAGCTCATCGCGCTCACCCCGATCTCGGCCTTCCGGCCGCGGCGTCAGGGCAGCGTGCTGCTGCCCAACCACGCCCGCATCCGCATTGAGGTCAAGGACCCGGAATACCGCCCGGTCGCGGCGGTGGCCGACCACACCGAGTTCCGCCGCGTCGCCCGGGTCGAGACCCAGCTCGACCGCTCGACCGACCTCGTGATGCTGCACGATCCCGGCCAGGGCATGGACGAGCGCATCCTGCGCGAGCAGTTCGGCTGAGGCCCGCGACGCGAGGTCATCGCAGCGCACTGGAAGCCGGCCCGCGCCCGCTTAGTTCCGTCGCCTGGCCCCCTGTCGGGGCCTCGCCACGGAGCCTCCGGATGCCCGACCGCCTGCCCTCGCACCCCGTCCGGGGCCGCGCCCGATGAGCGAGAGCGCCCTGCAGCCGGACGATTACCGCAATCTCGCCGAATCGCTGCCCCAGCTCGCCTGGATCGCCGAGGCCGACGGCGCGATCATCTGGTACAATCAGCGCTGGTACGACTACACCGGAACCACCCTCGAGACGATGCAGGGCTGGGGCTGGCGGACCGTCCACCACCCCGACCACCTCGAGCGGGTCGAGGCACGCTTCCGCCGCGCCTTCGCCAGCGGCGAGCCGTGGGAGGATACGTTTCCGCTGAAAGGCGCCGACGGGGTCTTCCGCTGGTTCCTGTCGCGGGCCCAGCCCTCGCGCGACGCCTCCGGGCGGATCCTGCGCTGGTACGGCACCAACACCGACATCACCCGGCGGCGCGCCGCCGAGGAGCGCCTGCGCCACGCCCAGGAGCGCTTTCGCGCCCTCGTCGACAGCGCCGCGGCGATCATCTGGTCGACGGACGCCAGCGGCGAGCTCTCGATCGGGCAGTGGCGCTGGACCGCCTATACCGGCCAGAGCGACGAGGAATGCCAGGGCTGGGGCTGGGTCGAGGCGGTGCACCCGGACGATCGCGCCCGGGCCGCCGACGCCTGGGCCCGGGCCGTCGAGACGCGCACGCCCTTCGAGATCGAGTACCGGATGCGCCGGCGCGACGGCGCCTGGCGCCACATGGAGGTGCGGGCCGCCCCCGTCATCGCCGAGGATGGGTCGTTGCGCGAATGGGTCGGCATGCATGTCGACATCACCGACCGCAAGGAGGCCGAGGCCGAGATCGAGCGGGCGCGTCACGCGGCGGAGGCCGCCAACCGCGCCAAGAGCCAGTTCATCGCCAACATGAGCCACGAGCTGCGCACGCCGCTCTCGGCGGTGATCGGCTACTCGGAGATGCTGGCCGAGGAACTGGAGGATCTCGGCCAGGCCGAATTGCTGCCCGACCTGCGCAAGATCGAATCGTCGGCGCGTCACCTGCTCGGCCTCATCAACGACGTCCTCGACATCTCGAAGATCGAGGCCGGCCGCATGACCGTGGCGGGGGAGGACTTTTCCGTCCGCGACATGGTCGACGACGTGGTGGCGGCGACCGACTCCCTGGTGGGCAAGAAGCGCAACCGCCTGGTGCTCGACATCCCCGACGACATCGGCGCGATGCACCAGGACCAGGGCAAGCTGCGCCAGGGCCTCGTCAACCTCCTGGGCAACGCCGCGAAGTTCACGGAGGACGGCACCGTCACCCTCTCGGCCCGGCGCGAGAGCGTCGAGGGGGTCGACTGGCTGACCTTCGCGGTGACGGATACCGGCATCGGGCTCACCGAGGAGCAGTGCGGGCGCCTGTTCGAGCGCTTCGCCCAGGCCGACGAATCGACCACCCGGCAGTTCGGCGGCACCGGGCTGGGCCTCGCCATCACCCGCGCCTTCTGCCAGCGGATGGGCGGCGACATCGCCGTGACCTCGACCTACGGCGTGGGCGCGACCTTCACCATCCGGCTGCCGGCGGTGCTGCCGGCCGCGGACGACGAGCCGACGCCCGAGGAGGTGCGGGCGGTCGCCGAGGCCAAGGCGGAGGCCCAGCGCCACGACGTGGTGCTCCTCGTCGACGACGACCCGGCGGCCCGGGAGCTCCTGTCGCGCTTCCTCGAGCGCGAGGGGTTCCGGGTGCGCACCGCCAGCGACGGCCGCGCGGGCCTGAGCCTCGCCCGGGCCCTGCGGCCGCGGGCGATCCTGCTCGACATCGAGATGCCCCGGATGGACGGCTGGTCGGTGCTGCACGCGATCCGCAAGGATCCGGACCTCGCCGCCACCCCGGTGATCATGACCTCGGTGGTCAACGAGCAGGGCCTCGGCCGGGCGCTGGGCGCCACCGACTACCTCGTCAAGCCGATCGACTGGGACCACCTGAAGGCCCTGATGGAGCGCTACCGCCCGGCCGACGCACCCGGCACGGTGCTGCTCGTCGACGACGACGCGGATGCCCGCGAGCGGATGCGCCGCAGCCTGTCGCGGGACGGCTGGACCGTGCGCGAGGCCGAGAACGGCGCCGCCGGCCTCGCCCGCCTCGACGAGGGCCGGCCCTCGCTGATCCTCCTCGACCTGATGATGCCGGTGATGGACGGCTTCGACTTCCTGACGAAGCTGCGCGCCCGGCCCGACGGCGGCGACGTGCCGGTGGTGGTGCTCACCGCCAAGGACATCACCCCGGCCGAGAAGGAGAGGCTGGGCCGCGACACCGAGCGGGTGATCGTCAAGGGCAGCGTGTCCCTGGGCGAGATCGGCCGGCTGCTGCGGACGATGTATTCCGACCGGTCCGAGGAGCCCGTGCCCCCGGCGATCCAGGGCTTGATCGAGGAATTGCAGGCGCGGACGGAGCCGGGGGACGGCTGAGCCCTCCCCCGCCGGGCGGCGGGCTCAGCGCTTCTTGCCCGGCCGCTTGAACACGCCGACGATCTCGACATGCGGCGAGTGGCGGAACTGGTCGACGGGGATCACGGTCTCGAGCCGGTAGCCGCCGCGCACCAGGAGCGCTGCGTCGCGGGCGAAGCTGCCGGCGTCGCAGGAGACGCCGACCACCACCGGCACCTTCGATTCGGCGATGCGCGCGCTCTGCGTCTCGGCGCCGGCGCGCGGCGGGTCGAACACCACCGCGTCGTAGCGGTCGAGCTCCGGCGCCAGGAGCGGCCGGCGGAAGAGGTCGCGGCGCTCGGTCGTCACGGTGCGCAGGCCGCCGGTCTCCCGGAAGGCGCGGTCGAGCGCTTTGAGGGCCCCGTCCTCGCCCTCGACGGCGTGGACGGTGTGGCCCTCGGCCAGGGCCAGCGAGAAGGCGCCGGCGCCCGAGAAGAGGTCGACCACGCGTTTCGCCTTGCCGACCCCCTCGACGACGAGGCGGGCGAGCGTCGTCTCGCCCTCCTGCGTCGCCTGCAGGAAGCCGCCGGAGGGCGGCACCAGCCGCGAGCGGCCGGCCGGGATCTCGGGCGGGCGGCGCACGATCAGCACCTCGCCGTGGAGGGAGAGCCGGGCGAGGTCGAGCTCGCCGGCGACGAGCACCAGGGCCTGGCGCGCCCGGTCGGAGGCCGGGCCGTGGCCGCGGATATCGACGTCGAGGCCGCCCGCGGTCGCGGTCACCTGCACGTCGAGGGGCTTGCCGCCCCCGCCGCCGAGGGGACGGCTGACCCGCCGGGCGATCTCGGGCGCGCGGTGCAGGGCGGCTTCCGTGACCGGGCAATGGTCGATCGGGACGAGGGCGTGGCTGCGCGCCGCCATGAAGCCGGCCTGCGGCCCGCCGTCCGAGGCGCGCACGTGCAGGGTGATGCGCCGGCGCCCGGCGCCGTGGGCGTCGAGGAGCGGGCCCACCGGCGCCTCGATCCCCACCCGCGCCAGCGCACCGACGACGAGGTCGCGCTTCCACGCCGCGTAGGGCGCGGGCGCGAGGTGCTGGACGGCGCAGCCGCCGCAGGTGCCGAAATACGGGCAGAACGGCGCGATCCGGTCCGGGGACGGGGCCAGCACCGCGTCGAGCCGCGCGCGGGGCGGGCGGGTGCCCTCCTCCGGCGCCGCCCGCACGGTCTCGCCCGGCAGGGCGCCGGGCACCACCACGCCCTCCGCCGTCACCCCGTCGCCGCGCAGGCCCAGGCGGGCGATCTCGCAGGTCGTCGTCATGGTCGCCTCGCTCATCGCCCGGTCTCCCGCACGGCGCCGATCAGGAACTCGCGGTTGCCGTCGCCGCCCTCGACCGGCGACGGGATCAGGCCGCGGACCGCGAAGCCGAGCGACGCGACGAGGTCCCGGATCGCCGCGCAGACCGCGTCCTGCACCGCCTCGTCCCGCACCAGCCCGCCGCGGCCGACATGCTCGCGCCCGGCCTCGAATTGCGGCTTGATCAACGCCGCCAGGGCGGCGCCGGGGGCCAGGAGCGGGACCAGGGGCGGCAGGACCAGCCGTAGGGAGATGAAGCTCACGTCGATCACCAGGAGGGAGGGCGGCTCGGGAAACGGGGTGAGGGAGCGGGCGTCGGTCGCCTCGCGCGCCGCGACCCGCGGATCGGCCGCGAGGCTCGGATGGAGCTGGAAGCGGCCGACATCGACTGCGTGGACGAAGGCGGCGCCGCGGCGCAGCAGCACGTCGGTGAAGCCGCCGGTCGAGGCGCCGATGTCGAGGCAGGTCCGCCCGGCGGGATCGATCCCGAAGGCGTCGAGGGCGGCGGCGAGCTTGAGCCCGCCGCGGGAGACGTAGGGGTGCGGCGCCTCGGCGACGATCGCGGCCCCCCGGGCGATCATGTCGGAGGCGCGGCGCACCACGACGCCGTCGGCCCGCACCAGCCCGGCCTCGATCGCGGCCTGCGCCCGCGCCCGGCTCTCGAAATGGCCCGCCTCCACCAGGAGGCGGTCGGCCCGCTGCCGCTCGCCCGTCGTCATCACCGTTCCGTTCTCGATCGTCTACGACCGGTTTGCCGCCGCGCGGCCCGCCCGGCTGTCCCCGTCGGCGCCGCGCGCCCTAGCTACAGGGCGGCACACGAGGAGAGTACTTCCCATGAGACATATCGTGCTCGCGAGCGCCCTGGCCCTCGGCCTCGCGGCTCCCGCCCTGGCGCAGGACAAGCCCGCCCAGGAGGCGCCGGCGGCGCCGACGACCTACGACGCGCCGATCGTCAACAACAAGGGCGACACGATCGGCAAGATCGCGATCCGCGACGGCGCCAACACCCTGGTGATGCGGGTGACGATCCAGCCCGGCGGCCTGCCGGCCGGCTGGCACGGCATCCACTTCCACGCGGTCGGCAGCTGCGCCGATACCGACAAGTTCCAGGAGTCCAAGGCGCACGTCAATCACGACAACGCCAAGCACGGCCTGCTGCACCCGGAAGGGCCGGACGAGGGCGACATGCCGAACGTCTTTGCCGCCGCCGACGGCTCGGTGAATGCGGAGGTGTCGAGCGACACGCCGCTCACCGGCGAGGGCGGCCTGAAGGACAACGACGGCTCGGCCCTGATCATCCACGCCAACGAGGACGACCACATCACGCAGCCGATCGGCAATGCGGGCGCCCGCATCGCCTGCGCGGTCATCAAGTAACGGCGACCGGGCCGCGTCCGCCGGACGCGGCCCGAATTCGCGTCTCAGCGCTGGCGGCGCGCGACGCTGACGACGTTGCTGGCGGCCGCAGCCTTCGTGTCGCGGGCCGGGAGGATCTCCTCGACGACCTTGACGATCGACGGGGCGTCGAGGCCGGCCTCCGCGTACATCCGCTCCGGCGTGTCGTGGTCCTGGTAGCTGTCCGGCAAGGTCAGCGTGCGAACCCGCACCCGGCCGTCGTCGAGAGCCCCGCGCGACGACAACAGGTGCAGCACCATCGCGCCGAAGCCGCCCACCGACCCCTCTTCCAGCGTCACCAGAACCTCGTGGTTCGAGGCCAGGTCCAGGATCAGCGCCTCGTCGAGCGGCTTGGCGAACCGCGCATCCGCCACCGTCACGCCGATGCCGGCCGCCTCCAGACGCTCCGCCGCCTTCAGCGCTTCCGCCAGGCGCGTGCCGAGGCTGAGCAACGCCACCCGGGCGCCCTCCGGACGCTGGATCACCCGGCCCCGGCCGATCGCCAGCACCTCGCCGCGATCGGGCATCTCGACGCCGACGCCCTCGCCGCGCGGATACCGGAACGCGATCGGCCCGGTGTCGTGAGCGTGGGCGGTGGCCACCATGTGCACCAGCTCGGCCTCGTCGGCCGCCGCCATCACGGTCATGTTCGGCAGGCAGCACAGGTAGGCCAGGTCGAAGGCGCCCGCATGCGTCGCCCCGTCGGCGCCCACAAGACCGGCCCGGTCGAGCGCGAATCGAACGGGCAGGTTCTGCAACGCCACGTCATGGACCAGCTGGTCGTAGCCGCGCTGCAGGAACGTCGAGTAGATCGCGCAGAACGGCTTGAAGCCTTCCGTCGCCAGGCCCGCCGCGAAGGTCACCGCGTGCTGCTCGGCGATGCCGACGTCGAAGGTCCGGTCGGGATGCGCCTTCGAGAACAGGTCGACGCCGGTGCCCGACGGCATCGCCGCGGTGATCGCCACCACCTTGTCGTCGGCGTCCGCCGCCTTGATCAGGCTCTCGCCGAACACCCGGGTGTAGGCCGGGGCGTTGGGCTTGGCCTTGGTCTGCTTGCCCGACACCACGTCGAACTTCACCACCGCGTGGCCGCGATCGGCCGCGGCCTCCGCCGGGGCGTAGCCCTTGCCCTTCTGGGTCACGACGTGGATCAGCACCGGGCCGTCGGGCGCGTCGCGCACGTTCTTGAGGACGGGCAGCAGGTGCTCAAGGTTGTGGCCGTCGATCGGGCCGACGTAGTGGAAGCCGAGCTCCTCGAACATCGTGCCGCCGCCGGCCAGGATGCCGCGGGCGTATTCCTCGGCGCGGGCCGCGGTGTCGTAGAGGGCCTTCGGCAGCAGGCGGCCGAACTGCTTGGCGGTGTCGCGAAGCGAGCGGTAGGTGTCGCCCGAGACGAGCCTGGCGAGGTAGGACGACATGGCGCCGACCGGGGGGGCGATCGACATGTCGTTGTCGTTGAGGATGACGATGA
>NZ_FOEB01000028.1:0-90809 GCF_900110515.1 Methylobacterium sp. ap11
GTGCGCGTCGGCGTCCTGGCCGGCGGCGAGGACGTCCTTGTTGGCGGCGAGGTAGAACAGGTCGTCGACGAGGGGCGCGCCGTCGCCGGTGACGACGGTGGCGTCGGTGAACTGGTAGCGCTCGAAGCCGGCGACGCGGTCGCGGCCCTCGGGCCCGACGATCAGCGTGTAGGCGCCGTCGCGGGTGACGGTTGTATCGGCGAGCTTCGAGCCGAACACCAGGGTGTCGGTGCCGGTCGACCCGTTGGCGCTCCGGCCGCCCAGCAGGAGGTCGTTGCCGGCCGAGTTGACGATGGTGTCGTCGCCCGCCCCGCCGTCGATCAGGTCGTCGATGGCGCTGCCGGTCAGCGTGTCGTTGCCGTCGGTGCCGCGGATCGAGCGGTCCTGGGTCATCAGGATCAGCTGGCCGCCCTCGACCAGCTCGCCGCCCAGGGTGTAGTGCGCCTGGGTGTCGAGCAGTAAGGCCTGCCGGCCCGGACCGCCGAAGATCGTGCTGACGTCGACGATGCCGGAGGATTCCTCGTCCTGGTTGAACGGCGCGGTCGGCGGCGTGCCGAATCGGACCGGATCGTGCTGGGCAAGCTCGGTCAGGGACCCGTTGGCCGGATCGTACTGGAAGACCTTCGAGATGCGGGCGTTGTTGCCCGGGTCCTCCTGCAGGATGACCTTCCCGTCGGCGGTCACCGTCATGTTGTCGAGCATCACCTGCCCTTCGGTCCCGCGCAGCACCTCCTTGACGGTGCCGCCGAGCTCAGGCCGGGTGACGTCGGTGAACTCGAGCGCCCAGAGCCGCGACGGGCTGGTGATGGCGTTCGTGGTGTTGAAGTAGAAGCGGTTGGGGTTGCTCGGATCCCAGGCGCCGTCCTCGGGCCGCAGGAAGGTGGTGACCCCCTCGGCGTCGCTCTCGGCCCGGAGCTGGGCGCCGGTCATCCGCGAGACATCACCGTTCGGGCCCATCTCCTGGAGGGAGAAGGCGGCGCCGGCCGCCGCGACCGAGGTCGCGTTGGTCTCGACCAGCACCGACGGCACCTTGATGCCGTAGAGCTTGCCGTTGGTCAGGCCGGCCTTGTCGATCTCGGAGCCGGTCGCCTGCTTGGTGCCGACATAGACGTAGAGCTGGCCGGTCGCGGAATCGTCGGTGCCGATCGTCACCGTCTTCGCGCCCGTGGCCGGGTTCGCCAGGGAGTTCTCCATCGAGAACTTGCCGAGGCGCGGCAGCTCGTAGATCCGGCCGGCCTCGGGGCCGTTCACCATCCAGGCGAGCGCCCGGCCCTCGGCCCCGGTCTCCTCGCCGTTCATGAAGATGCGGGCCTTCGTGCCGAGCCCGGTCGACGCGTCGTAGAAGGCCGAGACCGCCGGCAGGTCGGCCGAGTACAGCCGGGCGAGCGCCGTGGTGCCCTGAACGTAGGCGCCGGTGGCGGCGTTGAAGCCGTAATAGCTGGTGCCGAGGTCGCCCGCCGACAGGACCTTCAGGCTCGCCTTGTCGACGACCAGCCGGTCGACGAAGGCGCCGGCCGAGCCGTGCGCCCGCACGACGCCCGACGTGCGCCGGTCTCGTGGTTGACCAGCACCGTGGCGGTGCCGTCGCCGTTGTCGAAGGCCCCGATGCCGTCCGGGATGCCGACGAAGCGCCAGGGCGTGCCGTCCGCCTTGACCGAGCCGGGCACGGTGTCGCCGACGCTCAGCAGCGACGTGAAGTCGACATTGCCGGTGCTCGGCACCAGGTAGGGGGTCTGGGTCGTCGAGGAGCCGATGGCCATGGGGAAAGTCTTGGAATGTTTCCAAGGCGGCACATAGACGTGGGCGGGCAACAGTTCGGTGACGCGGACGTCACCATACGTTCGACCGCTCGGCTTAATCCTGGCGCGTCGGCCGGTAGGCCGGGCGGCGCCCGATCGCGCGGGAACCGGGCGCCGCTCAGGGTCCTCGATCTCCAGGCCTTTGATTATGCCGCATTTTCTTTCGACGAACCGGTACCCACTTCGTTGGAAGATGCTCTAGAACGGACGAAGAACGTTGGGCCGGCGGCTTCCGGTCGGGTCTCCGTGCCGGTATCGGGCAGGGGGCGACGGGAACGGGAGACGCGGGACATGGCGATGCGGACGACCTTCGTGGTGCAGACCTTCGAGGTGCATCGCAAGCGATTGCGCCCCGGCGCGCGCGACGTGGCGCCGACCGAGAGCGGGGCGCTCAAGCGCGCCGAGGCGATCGCCGGCCGGATGCCGGGGGCGGCGGCCCTGCGCATCGTCGCCGACGACGAGACCGGCGAACTCGAGAGCGTCGAGATCCTGGGTCAGTTCGGGGAGATCCCGGAGGACTTCGCCGAGCAGCTGACCGGCGGCTGACCCGTCACACGAGGAGGACGACCATGGCCTTCAAGGCGAAATCGGCGGCGGAGACCAAGGCGGCGGAACTGGCCTCGGCGCTGGTGCGCATCGCGGACCGGGAGGGCGCGCCGCTCCAGATCGGCGTCGAGACCCTGCGCCGGGCGAGCCCGCGCCTGACGCCGCTGGCGATCGGGCAGCTCTTCCGCCGCCACCGCGACGACCTTGAGGCGGCGCTGGCCGAGCGCGGCTACACGCTCGTCGACTATGCCGACCAGGGACCCGGCCGCGGGATGGAATTCGAGATCGGCGTCGACGGCTGAGGATGGCCGGCGCCGGGCTTCGCCGTTCATGCGCCGCGCGCATGCCAGCCCCGGCGGCGATCCCGGATTGTGCAGTGCGGAAGAGCGTGCGAGACAAGAGGCACGCAAGGACGCGATGGCGTCGCGGACTTGCCAGCCCTCTTGGGCGTTTCCTCCCTAGACTTCGGGCCACTCGCGAGAGTGGCCTTTTTTCTTGGTGCAGCCGACCGCTCGCGTGCGCCGCCGATGCCGCGGCTGCCCCCTTTGCGCGACACGGCGCCTCTCACGCCCCTCCCCTCGCTCCGGTCCTCGTCCCCTTCCGGCGGACGCGCCCTAGATCCCGCCTCGGGAAGGAGGCGCCCGGGAGAGACGTCGTTCTCGCCCGCGCCGGATCGGCCGCCTCAAGGCCCCCGCCGCGGCCTCGCGCTCAGGAGACTGCCATGGCCAGCCGCACCGTTGCCGACCTCGTCGTCGAGACCCTCGAACATGCCGGCGTGGAGCGCGTCTACGGCGTCGTCGGCGACAGCCTGAACGGCCTCACCGAATCGATCCGGGCACGAGGCAGCCTCCGCTGGGTGCACGTGCGCCACGAGGAGGTGGCGGCCTTCGCGGCCTCCGGCGAGGCGCAGGGCACCGGCGGGCTCGCGGTCTGCGCCGGCTCCTGCGGCCCGGGCCACCTCCACCTCATCAACGGCCTCTACGACGCCCACCGCTCGCGCACGCCGGTGCTGGCGATCGCCGCCCACATCCCCTCGGCCGAGATCGGCACCAACTACTTCCAGGCCACCCACCCGGAGGCGCTCTTCCGGGAATGCAGCCACTATTGCGAGATGGTCTCGGACCCGGCGCAGCTGCCCTACGTGCTCGAGATCGCGATCCGCACGGCGGTGGCGAAGGGCGGCGTCTCGGTGGTGGTGATCCCCGGCGACGTCGCCCTCAAGGAGGCGCCCGAGCGGGCGCTCGCCGCCCCCGCCACCCTGGCGCCGCAGGCCCCGATCGTCCTGCCGCCGGCCTCCGAGCTCGATGCGCTCGCCGCCCTCCTCGACGGTGCGAAGGCCGTGACGCTGTTCTGCGGCCGCGGCTGCGCCGGGGCGCGCGAGCAGGTGCTGCGCCTCGCCGAGACCCTGAAGGCGCCGGTGGTCCACGCGCTCGGCGGCAAGGAGCACGTCGAGCACGACAACCCCTACGACGTCGGCATGACCGGGCTGATCGGGTTCTCCTCCGGCTACGCCGCGATGGAATCCTGCGACGCCCTGCTGCTGCTCGGCACCGACTTCCCCTACCGCCAGTTCTACCCGGAGAAGGCCAGGATCGCGCAGGTCGACATCCGGCCGGAGAATCTCGGCCGCCGCTGCCGGCTCGATCTCGGCCTCGTCGGCGATGTCGGGGTGACGATCGCCGGCCTGCTGACCCGGCTCACGCCGCGCGAGGATTCGCGCCACCTCGACAAGTGCCTCAAGCACTACGCCAAGGCGCGCGAGGGCCTGGACGAGATGGCCACCGGCACCCCCGGCCGCGCGCCGATCCACCCGCAATACCTGACCCGGCTGGTGAGCGAGGCGGCCGCCCCCGACGCGGTGTTCACGGCGGATGTCGGCACGCCGACCATCTGGGCGGCGCGCTACCTCAAGATGACCGAACGCCGACGCCTGATCGGCTCCTGGTCGCACGGCTCGATGGCGAATGCCATGGTGCACGCGATCGGCCTCAAGGCCGCCCTGCCCGACCGCCAGGTGATCGCGCTCGCCGGCGACGGCGGCTTCACCATGCTGATGGGCGACCTCCTCACCCTGGTGCAGGAGAAGCTGCCGGTGAAGGTCGTGGTGTTCAACAACGGCACGCTCGGCTTCGTCGAGATGGAGATGAAGGCCGCCGGCTACCTCGATACCGGCGTTGCGCTTCAGAATCCCGATTTCTCGGCCATCGCCCGCGCCGCCGGCCTGCACGGCCGCCGGGTCGAGGATCCGGGCGAGCTGGAGGGCGCCATCGCCGAGATGCTGGCCCATGACGGCCCGGCTCTCCTCGACGTGGTGACGAACCGCCAGGAGCTCGCCATGCCGCCCAAGATCCAGGCCGAGCAGGTGAAGGGCTTCAGCCTCTACGTGATGCGCGCGGTGATGAACGGCCGCGGCGACGAGATCCTGGACCTCGCCAAGACCAACCTGTGGCGCTGAGGCCGCCCGCCCTCGTCCACAGCCCGGTGCCGGGCGATGCACGCGGGCATCGCGTCCGTTCGTCGCGCGCTCTCCAGTAAAGCGCAACATTTCCCCCTCTCCCGTGTGGGAGTGGGGCTTTGCGATCGACGATCGCCCATGATGATGCTGCGTTTTCATAACGGGCTCGGACCGTCG
The DNA here is from genome assembly GCF_900110515.1 of Methylobacterium sp. ap11. Lineage (NCBI taxonomy): Bacteria > Pseudomonadati > Pseudomonadota > Alphaproteobacteria > Hyphomicrobiales > Methylobacteriaceae > Methylobacterium > Methylobacterium sp. ap11. The sequence goes on from NZ_FOEB01000028.1 coordinate 4,978, forward strand.
TGTCGGCAGCCCGATACTCGCGATCGATTCGAAAACGTTCTCCTCGCCCCGCCCCCTCTCCCGGACAGGAGAGGGGATCCCGCGCGTGTCTTGAGCGAGCCTGATCGCGACCTCGCAAGGGCCGGCGCGCGCTCGACTCTAGCTAAGCCGTTCGGCCTAAACCTTCCGCGACCCTGCGTCGGTGGGACGCCGGTACCAGTCCATCCGGTCGTGAGCTCGGCATCTTGTCCATCGACGACATCCGATCACGAAACATAAATCGAAGCGCCGTCCTCGCGGCGCAACCGTCATAATATCGCACGCTTCAGATCAATACTCTCATTGTAATAGCTATAAAACATAGTTCTTGTTCGATCCTGATAGTTTTGCCATTTGGTTTCCAGGCACGGCCGTCGCCGCTTTCGATGCAGAGCCTTCGGCCATCGCCAGTATTCCCGTTCGCCTCCCGGATTCCGTCATGCCCGTTCCGTCGCCGCGTCGTGTCCCGTCCCCTCGTCTCGCGGGGCGTCGATTGACCCGGTCGCTCCTGTCGGGCGTGGTTCTGTCGGCAGGGATCGGCGCGGCGCAGGCCCAGGACGCGGCGGAGTTGGCGCTCGACGCCATCACGGTCGAGGGCGCGGTGCGGCCGGTGACGGCCACCGCGGCCGGAACGCAGCCGGGCGGCGCCCGCGGGCCGGTACCGGGCTATGTCGCCTCGCGCAGCGTGGTGGCGACCAAGACCGACACCCCGATCCTCGAGACCGCGCAGTCGATCACCGTCATCGGCCGCAAGCAGATCGAGGACCAGAACGCGCTCACCATCAACCAGGCCCTGCGCTACAGTCCGAGCGTCACCACCGAGCAACGCGGCGGCGCCGGCGCCACCCGGCTCGAGCAGTTCTACATCCGCGGCTTCCAGGCGCCGCTCTTCCTCGACGGCCTACGGCTGCCCGGCGGCCGCGACGCGGCGCCGTCGATCGACCCGTACCGGATCGAGCGCATCGACGTGGTCAAGGGCCCGGCCTCGGTGCTCTACGGCCAGTCGGGCCCCGGCGGCATCGTCAACTTCACGTCGAAGATGCCGCAATTCGTCCGCCACGGCGAAGTCTTCGTCCAGGGCGGCGGCTTCAGCGAGGTCCGGGGCGGGTTCGACGTCGGCGGGCCGATCGCCGCCGAAACGACGGTGCCGGGCACGGAAGAATTCGCCTTCCGGGTGACGGGGCTCGGCTGGAAGGGCGACGGCCCGGCGGTGACGACGACCGTCGAGCGCGCCTTCATCGCCCCGAGCCTGACCTGGCGCCCCTCCGCCGACACCTCGCTGACGGTGCTGGGCGCCTACGAGCGCGATCCGTTCTCGGGCTTCTACGGCAGCTTCCCGGCCTACGGCACGGTCTTCCCGCGCGACTTCGGCAACGGCATCGTCGGACGGCTGCCGGTGAACTTCTACGACGGCGACCGCGGCTTCGAGCAGTCGGACCGCACGCAGGGCTCGGTCACCTACATCCTCGACCACCGCTTCAGCGACGCGTTCCGGTTCCATTCCGCCGGCCGGATCCTGCGCACCGAGGGCGATTACCGCAGCGTCTACACCGCATTCAGCTCCAACACGCCGCTATTCCCGCCGACCTCCCTGACGACCGGGCCGCTGATCGGCCGCTCGCGGATCTCGACCCAGGTCGGCGTCGACGCCTACACCATCGACAACTACTTCGAGGCGAAGTTCGACACCGGGATCATCGGCCACACCGCGCTCCTGGGCGTCGACCACCAGACCATCCGCACCCGCACCCTATCGGGTCCGTTCCCGGCCACCGCGGCGCTGAACGCGCTGGCGCCGAACTACGATCAGAACTTCGCGGTGCCGGCCTACACCACGGATGCCCGCATCACCGCGGAACAGACCGGCGTCTACCTGCAGGACCAGATCAAGCTCGACCGCCTGGTGCTGACGCTGGGCGGCCGCTACGACACCGCGCGCCAGTCCGGCCCGACCCGGACGCTCGCCACCGGCGCCGTCGCCACCCAGGACGTGCCGGCCGACGCGCTGACCTACCGGGCGAGCCTGCTCTACCTCTTCGACAGCGGTATCGCGCCCTACGTCTCCTACAGCGAGGCGTTCGAGCCGATCGTCAACGGGCGCATCTTCGATCCGGCCTTCGGCACCGCCGGGCGGATCCCGGAACCGATCTCGAGCCGGCAATACGAGGCCGGCATCAAGTACCAGCCGCCCGGCACCGACATCCTGCTCACCGCGGCGGCCTTCGACATCAAGCGCTCGAATTCCCTGACGCCGGACCCGAACAACATCAACTTCAGCCTCCAGACCGGCGAGGTCGGCGTGCAGGGGGTCGAGTTCGAGGCCCGCGCCACCCTGGCGGAAGGGCTGAGCCTCGTCGGCGGCGTCTCGTTCCTCGACATCCGCAACACCCGCGACACCACCACGACCTTCAACCAGGTCACCGGCCAGCAGGTGCCGATCGTGGGCCTGCGCCCGGTCCAGGTGCCGGACCGGACCGCCTCGCTGTTCGTCGATTACCGGTTCCAGTCCGGCCCGCTCATGGGCCTCAGCCTCGGCGGCGGCCTGCGCTACCTCGGCGGCTCCTGGGGCGACCCGGCCAACACCTTCCGGGTCCCCGAGAACGTGCTCCTCGACGCGGTGGCGAGCTACGACCTGAAATACGTCGATCCGAAGCTCACCGGCTTCAACCTCCAGGTCAACGCCCAGAACCTCCTCGACCAGCGCACGGTGACCGGCTGCTTCTCCTACGCTTCCTGCTTCTACGGCCTGCCGCGCACGGTCTACGCGACCCTGCGCTACCGCTGGTAAGGGGGGCCATGAGTCGATCGCTCACCCTCGCGGCACGGGCCGCGGTCGCGGCCCGCGTCGTCCTGGCGGTCGGGGGCGGCTACGGCATCGCGGCGCTCGCCACGATCCTCCTGTCGCTGACCCTGCCGTTCCCCCGGGCCGAGGCCGTGACGGCGGCGACGCTGGCGAGCTTCGCCGTCATGGTGGCGGTCGTCGTCGCCGCCTTCGCGGCCCGCTCGCTCGGGCGCGCCGCGGCGATCCTCGGCGGGGTCGCCCTCGCGCTCGCGCTCGCCCTCCGGCTCGTCGCCGGATCGTTCCCGTTCGGATTCGGCTCATGAAGCAGGGTTTCCGCCAGTCGATGGCCTGGCTGCACACCTGGTCCGGCCTCGTCGTCGGCTGGGTGCTGTTCGCGGTCTTCGTCACCGGCACCGCCACCTATTACCGGACCGAGATCACGCGCTGGATGCAGCCGGAGCTGCACCGCGAGGCGGCGATCGCGCCCGAGGCCCTGGCCCGCTCCGCCGACCTCGCGGTGGCGCATCTCACGGCCCATGCGGGCGAGGCGCGGAGCTGGTTCGTCGGCCTGCCGACGCCGGAGCGGCCGCTCGTCGAGCTGTTCTGGCGCACGCGGCCCGGGACGGCGCCGGGCCACGTCCTCCTCGACCCGCGGACCGGTGCGCCGGCCGCGATGCGGGAGACGCGAGGCGGCGACCTTCTCTATCGCTTCCATTTCGAGCTGCATCTGCCGCCGCTCTGGGGCCGCTGGATCGTCGGGATCTGCGCGATGGTGATGCTCGTGGCCCTGGTGAGCGGCATCGTCACCCACCGGCGGATCTTTTCCGACTTCTTCACCCTGCGGCGGGACAAGGCGGCGCAGCGCGGCTGGCTCGACGCCCACAACGTCAGCGGCGTGCTGGCGCTGCCGTTCCACCTGATGATCACCTATACGGGCGTCGTCACCCTGGCGATCATGTACATGCCCTGGGGCGTCACCGCCGCGTACAAGGGCGATCAGGCCGCCTACTTCGCCGAGACTGGCCAGATCACGCAGGCCCGCCCGGCTGCCGGGCAGCCCGGCACCCTCGCCCCGGTCGGGCCGATGGTGGTCCGGGCGCTCGCGACCATCCCCGAGCCCCTGGAACGGCTCGTCGTCGCCAACCCGCGCGACGCGAACTCCACCGTCGTCGCGGTGTTCGAGGAGCCGCACGGTCTCTCGCACGAGCACCCGCAGGTCGCCTTCGCGGGCACGAGCGGCGAGGTCGTCGAGGTCCTGTCCGGCGGCCTGCGCCCCGCCGCCAAGACCTTCACCACGATGGTGGGCCTGCACGAGGCCCATTTCGCCGGGCCGGCCCTGCGGATCCTGTTCTTTCTCTGCGGCCTGATGGGCTGCGCCCTGGTCGGGAGCGGGCTGGTGCTGTGGACCGTGGCCCGCTTGCCGAAGGCCGGCGCCGCGGCCGGGTTCGGCTGGCGCCTCGTCCACACGCTCAATCTCGGCACGATCGCGGGCCTGCCGGCGGGGATCGCGGCCTACCTCCTCGCCAACCGGCTCCTGCCCGCCGGCCTCGCGGGGCGGTCCGCGCGCGAGGTCCAGGCCTTCTTCGCGATCTGGCTCCTCGTCGCCGTCGCGGGGGCCTGGCCGGCGCCGCGGCGGGCCTGGCGCGGGGCGCTCGCCGCGGTCGCGGGCCTGTTCGTCGCCGCGGCGCTCGCCGACCTCGTCCTCGCCCGGGGGGTGTGGGACGATCCGGCCTGGTTCCTCGGCTTCGACGCCGCGCTGCTTGCCGTCGCCGCCGGCTTCGCGCTGATCTCGCACAAGGTCGACCGCTTCCGGGCGCCCGGGTGGGCACGCCGGGAGGCCGCCGCCCCCGCCGGCATGCCGGAGATGGAGCGGGCATGACCCTCCTCGTCGCCGGGGGCCTCGGTTTCCTCGGGCTCGCCGCCCTCTGCCTGAGCCTCGGCCGGCATCACCGGGCGCTAGGGCCCACCCCGCCGACGCGACGGCGCGCGATCGGCCTTCGCGTCGCGGGATGGGGGCTGATCGCCCTCTCGCTCGCCTCCGCGCTGCACCTCGACGGTGGGGTCTTCGGCCCGGTGCACTGGCTCGGGTCTCTCATCGGCGCGGCCCTGCTCCTCGTCGTCACGCTGTCGTACCGGCCCCGGGCGCTCGTCTGGATGGCCGCGCTCGTGGTGGTGGTCACGCTCGGGGCGGCGTTGGCCTGACGCGGAAAGGCCGGCCTCCGGGTTTCGCTGCTTGGCCTTGGAACGACCACGCCGGGACCAGAACCGCCAAGAACGCCGGAGTGAATATCATAAAATTAATTCAATCAATAATATGCATGAACTGCACCAAATGTTCCTTGTCCCGCCCTCCACCTCATCCTGAGGTGCGGGCGATCGAAGATCGCTGAGCCTCGAAGGAGGGATCCAGTGATCTCGGAGACTTCTGGAGCCCTCCTTTGAGGTTAGTCGATCTCTGATCGACTAACACCTCAGGATGAGGTCGGTGGTGGGACAGAGTATGTCGATCAGGTCAAATGGGCTGCAACACCCTAGGACGAGGTCGAGGGCGGGATCCGACGCCTCGCGCAGGCCCTACGCTGCGGATCGCCTGTCGGCGAGCGTAAGCCCCTCGCTCGCAACGGCCCGCTCGCTCACCCCCGCCGCGACGCTTCGCCAAGCCGGCGCAGGTCCGCCACCACCGCCGGGGTGCCCGCATAGAGCAGGCCGCCGGTGAGCATGTCGTCGGAGCCGAGATAGTCCGCGACCCCACCCGCCTCGCGCACCAGCAGCAGGCCGGCATAGCAGTCCCAGGAATTGAGGCCCGGATCGTAGTAGCCGGCGAGACGACCGGCGGCGACGTAGGCCAGCATCAGGGCGCCCGACCCGTTGCGGAACAGCACGCCGCCCTCCTCGTAGAGGCCCCGCACGAAGGCGGCGGCTTCCGCCGCGGGGGTCTTCTGGGTGGCGCCGAAGCCGATATTGGCGGAGGCGAGCGAGGCCGAAGGGTCGACGCGCAGGGGCCGGCCGTTGAGGGTCGCGCCCGCGCCGGCCAGCGCCGCGTAGGTCTCGCGCATCACCGGCGCCTCGATCACGCCGGCCGCCAGGCCCTCGGGACCGCGCACGCCGATCGACACGCACCAGTTCGGCTGGCCGTTGAGGAACGGGCTGGTGCCGTCAATCGGATCGACGACCCAGACGTAGCCCGACCGGCTCGGGACCGGGTCGTGCTCCTCGCCGATCACGCCGTCCTCGGGAAAGGCTTCGGCGATGCGGGCGCGGATCAGCAGCTCGACCTCGCGGTCGGCCTGCGAGACGAGGTCCTGGGCGCCCGACTTCTGCTCGATCACCAGCCGGTCGCGGGCGTCGAAGAACCCGAGCGCGGTCTCGCCGGCGGCGCGGGCGATGGCGAGGGCGGCGTCGTAGCGGGCGCGGGCGGTCTCGGTGGTCATGGGGATTCCTTCGAACGGGATCGCGGCCGTCCTACACGGCCGCTCGTCTCAGTGATGCGACGGCGGGCCGGACCCGTCCGCGCCGGTGACGGCGGCGAGCGCCGCCGCGATGGCGGCGCGGGCCTCCGGCGAGGCCGGGCTCTGGGGCGGCACGGGATCGCCGACGGCGTAGCCCTGCATCTGGAGCGCCGCCTTGACGCAAGCCGCGAGGTTGTAGCGGGCAAACACCTCGTTGAAGGCCCAGACCCGCTTCTGCAGCGCGACCGCCTCCGGCCATCGCTCCTCCCGGCACAACCGGTAGAGCGCCAGGCATTCCCGCGGGATGACGCAGGCCGGACCGGCGAACCAGCCCTTGCCGCCGAGCATCATCACGCTCGCGGCGATGTGCGAGGAGGCGGCGAAGACGTCGAGGTCGTCGCCGACGCGGTTGAGGATCGAGAGCAGCCGCCCGGTATTGGTCGAGGCGTCCTTGATGCCGACGATGTTCGGGTGGCGGGACAGCCGCGCGATCGAGGCGACCGAGAGGTCGGCGCGCTGGAAGTTCGGGTTGGTGTAGAGGATGATCGGCAGATCGGTGGCGTCGGCGACGCTCAGGAAGTAGCGCTCGACTTCCCCTTCCGTCAGCGGGAAGTAGGCGTCGAGGATCAGCACGATCCCGTCGGCCCCGGCCGCCCGGCAGGCCTTCGCCTGGGCCACCGCGCCGCGGATCGCCGTCGCGGCCACACCCGGCAGGACCGGCACCCGGCCGCCCGAAGCGGCCACCACCGCCGCCACGGCCTCGCGCTTCTGCGCCTCGTCGAGATAGGCGAACTCGCCGGTCGAGCCGAGCGGCGTCAGGCCGTGGACGCCCGCCGCGATCAGGTCGTCGCAGAGCGCCGCCATCACCCCGGCCTCGATCCGCCCCTCGGTGTCGAGGGGCGTGACGAGGTAGGGGATGATGCCGTGGAACCGCGCCATCCTCAGCGCTCCGCGAAGAGGCGCACCAGCGAATGGGCGATCGCCATCGGGGGCGGGGTCATCAGGCCGTCCGGATGGGTGCGCTCCAGCATCCGCCGCACCTCGTCGCGGGTGAACCAGCGTGCATCCTCGAGTTCGGTCCGGTCGAGCACCAGGGCATCGCCCTGCGCCTCGCCCTCGCAGCCGATCATCAGCGAGGACGGGAACGGCCAGGGCTGCGAGAGATGGTAGCGCACCGCGCCGACGCGTACGCCCGCCTCCTCGAAGGTCTCGCGCCGCACCGCGTCCTCGATGGTCTCGCCGGGCTCCAGGAAGCCGGCGAGGCACGAATAGACGCCCGGCGCGAAGCGGGCCTGGCGGCCGAGGAGGCAGCGGTCGCCGTGCGTCACCAACATGATCACCACGGGATCGGTGCGGGGGAAATGCTCGGTGCCGCAGGCGGCGCAGTCGCGCCGGAAGCCGCCGCAGGAGAGCGTGGTGGCGCTCCCGCAATTGGCGCAGAAGCCATGGCGGGCGTGCCAGCCGAGCAGCGACTTCGCGGTGGCCATCACCCCCATCTCGGGGGGCGGCACCGCCCCCTCGACCGCGACCGCGCGGGCATCGAGCACCCGGTAGGCCGGATCGTCCGCGAAGAGCCCCGCCGCATCCGCCGGCAGCGCGCCCGCGAAGGCCGGCCGGCCGCCGACCCGGCCGAGAAACAGCTCGGGCGAGAGCGCGCCGGCCCGGGCGGCATCCTCGGGCGCGAGCAGGCAGGTCGCCCCGGCCTCCGTCACCCGCAGCACCGGCACGTCGCCGCAGAACAAGAGCAGGCTCGCATCCGGCGTATCGGCGAGCGTCGGGGTCGGGCCGGTGCGCTCGGCCGAGTGGCGCTCGAGCAGGCTGTGGGCGTAGCCGAGGCGATCGAAGGAGGCGGTCACGGCGGTCAAGACCTCATGCAGCGTCGTGCGAAAAGCCCGGCGCGGCCCCTCGCGGCAATCCCAGCATGGGCAGTCAAATTGATGCGAAAGCAAGGCGGCGAGGCGCGTGGCACCCGGCCCCGGGCACGCCGCCATGCTTCCGGCGCAGGCGCCGTCCCCTTCAGGCGGCGGCCGCCCCGCGCCGAGCCCGGACCATCGAGAGCAGGGCGCCGACGATCGTCGCCGCGGTCAGGCCGGCGATGACGAGCAGGGTGATCGTGCGGTTCCACAGCCGGTCGAGGCCGAGATCGGTGGTGACGAGATCGGGGCGGGCGGGGTCGGCCATCACCCCGACGCGGTAATCGCCGGCCTCGAGCCCGGAGAAGACGTAGTTGACCCGCCGGGTCACCGTGCCCTGGGGCGTGCGCAACGCCAGGGTGGCGTCACAGATATGGATGAACAGCTTGGCGCTGCACTTGCCGTCGCTGACCCGCGCCTCGGCGGCGGGCTTCGCGGCGGCCTGGACCTGCCAGTCCGAGATCACCGCCGGGGCGGTGTAGACGGCGCAGGCGACCAGGATGCCCCCGAGCGCCACGACGCCGAACAGGATCCAGAACGTGTTGAGCCAGCCCTGCCGCCGCGGCGGCAGTCTCAGGGTTTCGGGGGGCGTGGCGGTCTCCGGCGGTCGGGTCATGGGGCTCTCGGGTTGCTCGGACGGATCGGGCTACGGGCGGGCCGGGCGTCAGGCGGGCTGCGCTTCGGGCCGCCGGGACGCTTCGGTCGGCAGGGTCCCGGCGGTCTCGGCCCGGGCCGGGGCCGGCCGCGACGCGGCGGCCTCGGCGAGGATCCGGCGCGCCTCGGCGGCGGTCCGGTAGGCGGCGATCAGGTCGGCGAAGCCCTGCGGGTTCATGCCCCGCGGCATCGGGATCGCCAGGGTGACGATGCGGCGCTTGGCGTCGAGCCGCACGCCGTGGCGGCCCGGGCGCCGCGCGGGAAACGGTGCGCCCGGCGGCAGCAGCACGCGGGTGACCACGCCGGCATGGTTTGCCGTCATGTCGAGGTCGGCGATCTCGTCCCAGGCGATGGGCCGGTCGAGCCCGGGCGAGGCCAGGTTCCCGGGGCTCAGGACCAGGGTGACGGGCGCGCCGCGCGACAGGACCAGCGCCCCGGCCCCGCCCAACAGGACCGCGAGGGCGAAGGCCGCGCCGGCCACGACGACGATCTGACGGGGCAGGATGCCGGGCACGCCGAACATCACGATCGCGAGGGCGATGATCGCGAAGAGGCCGCCGGCCACGACCAGGACGAGGCCCCGGGGCCGGTGGTTGGCGCGCAGGACCCGCTCCCCGGTGCCGATCTCGGCGACGGCCGCCTCCAGGTCGGCGCGGAACGCCGCGTCGCGGGCCCGCACCGCACCGAGGAAGTCGGCGCTCGCCGCCCGGCACAGGCCGGCCGGGTCGGCGAAGTAGGCCGCGAGCTGGCCGAGGGCATGGGGCGGCGGCGTGATCCCGGCGGCGGCCAGCAGTTCGGGATCGACCGCCCGGCCCAGGGCGGCGAGGCGCTCGCTCGTCGGCGGGTGGGTGTCGGTCGGGTGGGCCTGCCCGGTCTCGAGGTGCGCGGCCGGGTCGTCGAGGCCCCGCGCCACCGCGCGGTCGAGCACGGCGGCCACGAGGTCGGGAGGGGCCGCGTCCGGCGCCTCCGCCGCCGCCGCCAGGGTCTCGGCGACCCGCGGCCCGACGGCGCCGCTGCGCAGGAGCGCCCGGGCGGAGGCGTCGGTCGAGGTCACGGCGGCCCCGGCCGCGTCGGCGGCGAACTCGCGCTTGCGGCTCCAGTGGCGCACGGCGAGATGGAAGCGCTCCATCACGAACACGCCGAGGCGCAGGGACGGCCCGAGGACGCCGAGAGCCCCGTCCCGGCGCGCCGCCACCGCCTCGAGCGAGCGCCCGACCCCGGCATAGATCGGCAGGAAGCGCTGGCTGTAGGCGGTGTCGCCGCCGGCGTAATGCGCGAGCTCGTGGGCGACGATCGCCGCGACCTCGTCGCCCCGCATCAGGGCGAGGAGGGGCAGCGGCACGTGGAGGATGCGCCCCGAGACCGGCCGCTCGCCGGGCTCCAGCACCGCCGGGCCCGCCGTGACGAAGAACCCGTCGGTCAGGCCGACGACCACCGCCTCGGGCTTGAGCGCGCCCATCCGCTCGGCCAGCCCCTCGACCAGGCGCCAGAGCCCCGGCGCCTCGGCGGGCGAGATCGCGCGGCCGAGGATCGGCAGGGGATCGGGCTCGAACGCGTCGAGGGCGCGGCGCAGGCCGAGCACGGCGCCGCCCGCGGCGATGAGCGTCGCGCCGACCGCGACGGCGGCGACCGCCAGGAGCTTCATCCCGTCGCCGGTCAGCCCGCCCTGGACCAGCATCCCGGCCTCGAACGTGACGACGGCGACGAAGGCCGCGGTCGCCGCCAGGATCTGGACCGCTAGCGCGGCCGGCAGGAGCCGGCGCATCAGCGCGAAGCCCCGCACCAGCGCGTCGCGCGAGCCGCGCCCGAGCCGTCCGAGGCCGGCGCCGGCGAGCAGCACGAGGAGCGAGAGCCCGGCGGCGACGGCGCCGCCGCCGATCGCCACCGGCGGCAGCAGCCGGCGCCACTCCATCACGGTGACCAGGGTGCCGGCGGAATCCCGGGCCTCGCGCGCCTTCGTCACCGCGAGGGGGCCGCCGTAGAGCTGGCCGTGATGGCGGAACTGCAGGCGGAAATCGACGCGGCCGTCGCGGGGGGCGCGGGCCTCCAGGTCGGCGACGACCTCGGCGAGGCGCCGGTGCTCGGCGGCGAAGGCCGCCCGGTCGTCGAGGCCGCGCTGCCACTCCCACAGGCCACAGAGCAGCAGGGCGAGCGGCAGCAGGATGGTGGCCGCGACGAGGCCGGCCAGGGCGCGGGGACGCGACGGCGCGCGTGGAATCGTTGCCTCGGGAATGGTCGCCTCCTGACGCGCGGGAGATCAGAGGCCGACGCAACGCACGGCACGTCGGACGATCGCAAGACGATCGGGCATCGTCCTCCGCGGCACATCGATCGAAGTGCCGGCTCAATGGAGACAGATCGAACGCACCGCGCCCGACATCTCGGCTGACGGCAGGATTTCTACCGGTATGGGCGAGAAGGTCAACCGGATGGGGTCGGGGCTGGGTCGCCGGGGTGTTTCGGAGGCCGGTTCCCGGGCCTGCGCGTTGGCAGCCGGCCCGACAGGCCTCGCAGGTTTGTCCTGTGCCGGGCCTCGTTCCGACGCGTCACCCGACGGAAGATCGGCCGACCTCGCATGAGCGCCCGTTTGACTTGCGGCGCCAGAATCGCGGGGGGATTTCCTATCCGACCCTCCACCTCATCCTGAGACGCTGGCGATCATGGATCGCGGGCGATCGAAGATCGCTGAGCCTCGAAGGAGGGGTCCAGCGATCTCGGAGGCTTCTGGAGCTCTCCTTCGAGGTCAGTCGATCAAAGATTGCGTGCGATCTCCGATCGCCGACACCTCAGGATGAGGTTGCTGGTGGGATAGAGCATGTCGATCGGTCAAACAGGCTTTGAGCGACACGGAAATCGTGGCGCCGACCGCAAGCGTCCCTCCAGGTCGACCTATCGTCGCCGGGCCACAACCTCGGGATGAAGCCCAGATCGCGGCATGGGTAATTTTTCAGGATTTGCCGCGCGAGACGAAGTTTCCCTCGACGTCAAACCACGCCGGGCGCTACCGCGGCCGAATCCGGCGGCACCGCTCGCGGGCGGCGGTTCTCGTCGATCGCCACGAAGGTGAACAGCGCCTGCGTGACCTTGATCGTCTCCTCGCTCTCGCGGGCGCGGCGCCAGGCCTCGATCTGGATGCGGATCGAGGAGCGGCCGACCGAGACGATGTGGGCGTAGAGGCTGACCTCGTCGCCGACCACCACCGGCTGCAGGAAGGTCATGCCCTCGACCGCGATGGTGGCGCAGCGCCCCCGGGCGCGCCGCGCCGCGACGTTGCCGGCGGCGAGGTCCATCTGCGCCATCAGCCAGCCGCCGAAGATGTCCCCGGCCGGGTTGGTGTCGGCCGGCATCGCGATGGTGCGGATCACCGGGGGGCCCCAGGCGGCGAGCGGGGCGGACGGGTCGTCGGTCATCGGAATGGGCCAGCACGATTCGGGACGGGACGGGATGGCCATCCTATCCCGTTCCTCGCCCAAGGTAAGCAGCGAGCCGGCGCTTCGTCACGCCGCCGCGAACAACCCTCGCGCCCGCTCGACGAGCTGCGCCGCCGCATGCGCGGGATAGGGCTCGCGGGTGCCGTGGCCCCAGACCGGGCCGGGCCAGGCCGGATCGGAGCGGAACCGCCCGACGACGTGGACGTGGAGCTGCGCCACCACGTTGCCGAGCGCCCCGACATTCACCTTGTCGGGCTGGGCGAGCGCCTGCATCACCCCGACCGCCAGGCGCGTCTCCTCCATCAGCCGGGCGGCATCTTCCGGCGAGAGGTCGGTCAGCTCGGAGGTGCCGGGAAGCCGCGGCACCAGGACGAACCAGGGGAAGCGCTTGTCGTTCAGGAGCAGCACGCTCGACAGGGCGAGGTCGCCGAGCGCGATGGTGTCGGCGGAGAGCCGCGGGTCGAGGGAGAAATCGGTCATCGGGGTCCGTCAATGCGCCATCAGCACCGGCATGGTGGCGTGGGCGAGGATGTGGCTGGTGGCGCCGCCGAAGATCATCTGGCGCAGTCGGCTCTGGGTGTAGGCGCCCTTGACCAGGAGGTCGCAGCCGATCGCCTCGGCCTCGGTGAGGAAGACCTCGCCGACGGTGCGGCGACCGGCCGCGAGGGTGCGCCCCTGCGCCGACAGGCCCTCGCGGTTGAGGGCGGCGGCCATCTCCTCGGCGCTCGGGCCCGGCACCATGCCGGCATCGACCCCCAGCACCTCGATCCGCGAGGCGGCGCGCAGGAACGGCGCCGCGAAGGCGACCGTGCGGGCGGTCTCGGTCGAGCCGTTCCAGGCGATCATCACGGTCTCGCCGATGCTGGCGGGCGTCGTCGGCGGGGCGATGATCAGCGGGCGCCCGCTCTCGAACAGGACCGCCTCCAGGGTGGTCATCCGGGGCGTGCCCTCCCCGCTCCCGGGCCGGCCGACGATCGTGGCGTTGAACAGGCGGGCGTGCTGGGCCAGGAAGCCGTCGCCGGGAGGCGCGTCGGGGCGCCAGCGGTAGCGCGGGCCGCTGCGGCCGGCATCGGCGCTGTCGCGGGCGACGCCGTGGCGGTCCATCGCCGCGGTGAACAGGCCGCCGCAATCGCGGGCCTCGACGAGGTCGGTCTCCTCGTCGCGCACCCAGGTCATGCCGCCGACCATGTCGACGGGGACGTACTCGGCCAGCGCCGGGCGCAGGCCGAACCCCTCGATGCTGGCGTCGAACCGGCGGGCGGCGAGCACGGCGGTGTCGAGCACCGAATCGAGCAGGGTGTGGCGGGCGACCGGAACGAGAAGCGTCTTCATGGCGGCGCACTCACCTCTGGAGCCTCGGGACCCCGCGATAGCATCACGGCGGCCTCCGCCCTGTCCAGGGGGCAGGACGGCTCCTCCACGGCGGAGCGTCAGGATCGTGCCGAGGCCTCCACCGCGCCGCGGTGCGGCTCCGCCTCCCCGGCCTCCTCCGGCGGATCTTCCTCCTCCGGAGGGTTGGACTGGCTGCAGGCGGCGCCCGCCCCGTCCTGGCCGCCGGGGGCGCAGGTCTCCTCGAGCCACAGGGCCATCATCAGGGCGAGGCCGGCCGGCACGGCGAGCGCCAGGAAGGCCCAGGTCCAGCCGAGATGGAGGGCGAGCAGGCCCCCGACCCAGCCCGAGAGGGCGCCGCCCACCCCCTGCACCGCCGCGACGGTGCCGAGCGCGGTCTGGGTGCGGCCCGAGCCCCAAGTGAGGTCGGCCACCACCACCGGCACCGCGACGCCGATGACGCCCGAGGCGACGCCGTCGAGCACCTCGGCGAGGATCAGCCAGTACGGATCGGACAGGAAGGCCGAGAGGAGCGCGCGGGCGGGCAGCACCGCGCAGGCGACGAGGAGGAGCTGGCGCCGGCCGCGCCGGTCGGCGAGAGAGCCGGCAAAGAGCGCCACCGGGATCATCACGGCCTGCGCGACGATGACGTAGCGAGCGGTCCAGCCGGTGCCGTCCTCCCCCGCCGCGACGAGCTTCTGGCCGAGAAGGCTCAGCATCGAGCCGTTGGCGAGGTTGAACAGGGCGAGCGCCGCCGAGAGGATCAGGAGCCGCCGGTCGGACAGCACCTTCAGGATGCCGGAGCGCTCCGGCTTGTCGTCCGGGTCGTCCTCCTTCCAGCCGACGGCGCGGCGGCCGTTATAGGCCTGCTTCGGCGTCGTCAGGGCCGCCACGATGGCGCAGGCGGAGAGCCCGCCGAGGATCCAGAAGGCGATGCTCGGGCCCATGTACGGCGTGCCGAAGCTGATCGCCAGCGCCGCCCCCAGGATGCCGACGTGGTTCCAGGCCTGGTTGCGGCCCTGCTGCCTGGGGAAGGCCTGCTTGCCGACCATGCCGAGCGTCAGCGCCGTCACCGCCGGCACCACCAGGGTGCCGCCGACCGCGGCGATGAACTGGGCGGCGAGCACCGTCATGAACGCCCGGGCCGGCAGGAGCAGCAGGGTCCCGAGGAGGATCGCCGCGCAAGCGGCGGCGATCAGCATCCGGGGCCGGCCGAGCCGGTCGACCAGGGCACCGAGCGGCCCGCTCAGGCCCAGGGTGGCGAAGCCCACGATGGTGGTGACGAGGCCGACCTCGCTCGGGCCCCACTTCGCGGCCTGCGCCAGCCAGGTGCCGAGGAAAGGGCCGAGCCCGCCCTGGATGTCGCCCACGAAGACATTGATCAGGGCGAGGTGGGTGGTGGGGTTCATCAACGCGGAAGCGCTCCGGCTTGCCCGTTCGGGCCGTCGTCCAAAAGTCCGGGCCCACACGGCCTACCGCACCTGAACGGGGAATGATCGCGCGGCGGCAACCACCCGGCCCCATACCGCAGCGCCGTCGAACCGATCCGTTCGACGGTGCCGGGCCGAGCCCGGACGGGCGTCGGCGCCGACGCGCCCGCCCTCTCGGTCCTCGATCCTCGGCATCGACCTGCCGAGGAGCGAGGCATCACGGGCTCGGCACCGCGAAGGCGGCGGCGAGGCGGGCGAGCATCGGGTCGGGGATGCCCATGGCGACGAGCTGGTCGTGGGTGTGGCGGACGTAATCCGGGTTGGCGCCCGAGCGGCCGAGGCCCTGGCGCACCAGCCGCACCAGCTCGGCCTCCGGCAGGCGGCCGGCATATTGCGGGTGGCGGCGGTCGACGAGGTAGGTCACCGCGGCGATGCGGCGGCCGTCGTCCAGGGTGACCCCGAGCACCCGCTCGACGTAGACCGCCGTGACCTGCTCGCGCTCGCGCAGGTAGGCGAGCGTTGACGCCGCGTCCGGGCCCGCGACCCGGAACGCCATGCCGCGGCAGGAGCCGCCCCGGTCGAGCCCGAGCACCAGGCCCGGCCGCTCCGGCGTGCCGCGATGGACGTGCGAGAGCACGCAGAGCGAGCGGTGATAGCCGCGCAGGCGCCCCGGCCCGCTCTCGACGAAGGGAAAGCCCGGCCGCCACATCAGCGAGCCGTAGCCGAACACCCAGAGATCCGACGGCTCGCCCGCCTCCATCGCCCGTATCCTCCCCCGGCACGACCGCGAGAGCGTGCCTCACCCAGTCGGTGTCACCCGCCGGTCTCACTTGCCGGGCGCGGCCGGTAGCAGCTACGGGAGCGCGGTTCAATCCGGGCGGTCCCTCAGGATCGCCGCAGAACCGGGATCATGCCGATGGACAGGCCGACGGAAGCGGGGCCGACGACCGAGACGGGGCGGACGACCGGAGGACGCGGGCCGGGCCTGCGCCTCGGCCTGTTCGCGCCGTTCGTGCTGCTCCTGCTCCTGGCGCTCGCCTGGAGCGCGGGGTGGTTCTGGCTGCGGGGCAAGGCCGAGGGCGAGATCGACCGGTGGTTCGCCCGCGAGGCCCAGGCCGGGCGGCAATGGACCTGCACCGACCGCTCGCTGACCGGCTTCCCGTTCCGGTTCGAGCTGCGCTGCGCCTCGCTCGGCTTCGCCCGCTCCGACGTGCGCTTCACCACCGGGCCGCTCGTCGCGGTGGCGCAGGTCTACCAGCCGCGCCACGTCATCCTGGAGGCGACCGGGCCGTTCAAGGTGCAGCAGGGCGGCCTCGACGCCGACGTGACCTGGACGAGCCTGGAGGCGAGCCTGCACGCCACGAGCGACGGCTTCCAGCGCGCCTCCGTGGTGGCGGACGGCCTGAAGGGCAGCGTCACCGGCGCCGACCCCTCGCCGATCGACTTCTCGACCCAGCATCTCGAGCTGCATGCCCGCCCGACCCCGGGCCGCTTCGAGACCGACGGCGCCGTCGACCTCAGCGCCCGGGTGAGGCAGGCCGCCGTGCCGATGCTCGACCCGGTGCTCGGCGGCACCGAGCCGGCGGACCTCGCGCTCGACGCCACCGTGACCCGGGCGGCGGGCTTCCGCACCCGCACCCTGGCGCAGGAGCTCGAGCGCTGGCGCGAGGCCGGCGGCACCGTCGAGATCACCAGCCTCGCCGCCGAGAAGGGCAGCCGGCGGCTGCGGGCGCAGGGTGTGCTCGCCCTCGACGAGCTGCACCGGCCCTCGGGGCAGCTCGACGTGCGCACCGCCGGGCTCGAGCAGGTGATCGCCCCGCTGATCAGCGAGCAGCTCGGCGCGCGCCTGGGCGGCGACGGCGCGGCGCTGATCGGCAACATCGTCGGCCAGTTCCTCGGCGGGCGCCGCAAGGAGCCGGCGCCGGGCCAGGGGGCCGGCGACCGGCCGGGCGAGCCGCCGCTCAAGGTGCTGCCGACCGTGCGCCTCGCCGGCGGGCGGGTGGTGGTCGGGCCGTTCGCGGTGCCGAACGTCCGGCTGCAACCGCTGTATTGATATGGGATCCGGAAGATTGCTTCCGGATCCCATATCACCGGCCCGCGCGGCGCTCGAGCGAAGCCGAAATCCGCATTGCGAAGCAATCAATCGGATTCGTATGGGCCCGCCGAATTGACGCGGCGGGGCGGTTGCCGCCCCGCCGCCGTCGTCGTACCCCAGGGGGCATGAGCCAGACCGCGCGCTTCCAGAGCTTCGAGGATCCCAGCCACCGGGAGGGCGCGGCGCGGGTCGCGGCGCTCCGGGCGGCGATGGCGCAGAGGGGCGTCGCCGGGTTCGTCGTGCCGCGGGCCGACGAGCACCAGTCGGAATACGTGCCGGCCAATGCCGAGCGGCTGGCCTGGCTCACCGGATTCACCGGTTCGGCCGGCACGGCGATCGTGCTCGCCGACAAGGCCGCCCTGGTGGTGGACGGACGCTACACGCTCCAGGCGGCCGAGCAGGTCGACACCGCGATCGTCACCCCGGTGCCGCTGGCCGAGACCAGCGTCGAGGCCTGGATCGAGGCCAACCTCCCGGCGGGCGGGGTGCTCGCCTACGATCCCTGGCTGCACACGCCGGACGGCCTCGCCCGGCTGGAGCGGGCCGCGCAGGCCGCGGGCGGGCGCGTCGAGGCGACGGCGCTCAACCTCGTCGACCTCGTCTGGATCGACCGCCCGGCTGCGCCCCGCGCCCCGGTGGTGCCCCATCCGGACCACCTCGCCGGCGAGGCGGCGGCGGCCAAGCTCGACCGCGTGCGCGCCGCCCTCGACAAGGCGCGGCTCGACGCGCTGGTCGTGTCGGACCCGCACAACCTCGCCTGGGCGTTCAACCTGCGCGGCGGCGACGTCTCCCACACCCCCCTGCCGCTCGGCTACGCGGTGATCCCGCGGGACGGCCTGCCGCGCCTCTTTCTCGATGCCCGCAAGGTCACGGCGGAGGCGCTCGCCGCCCTCGACGGCCTGGCCGAGCGCCACGATCCGGAAGCGCTGACCGAGGCGCTCGACGGACTCGGCGCGGGCAAGGCCCGGGTGCGCCTCGACGCGGTGACCGGCGCCGTGGCCCTGCGCCGGCGGATCGAGGCGGCGGGCGGCAGCGTCGACGTCGGGCCCGACCCGATCACCGCCATGAAGGCGGCGAAGAACGCCGCCGAGATCGCCGGCACCCGCGCCGCCCACCGGCGCGACGGCGCCGCGGTGACCCGCTTCCTCGCCTGGCTCGCCCGCGAGGCCCCGGGGGGCGCCGTCTCGGAGATCGACGCCGTGGTGCGGCTCGAGGCCTTCCGGGCCGAGACCGGCCTTCTGCGCGAGATCGCCTTCCCGACCATCTCGGGCTCGGGCCCGAACGGCGCCATCGTGCATTACCGGGTCTCGCGCGGCACCGACCGCCGGGTGCAGCCCGGCGAACTGTTCCTGATCGATTCCGGCGCGCAATACGCCGACGGCACCACCGACATCACCCGCACGGTCGCGGTCGGCACCCCGAGCCCGGAGATGCGTGACCGCTTCACCCGGGTGCTCAAGGGCCACATCGCCATCGCCACCGCGGTGTTTCCCCGCGGCACCACGGGGGCGCAGATCGATTCCTTCGCCCGCCGCCCGCTCTGGGAGGCCGGCCTCGACTTCGACCACGGCACCGGCCACGGCGTCGGCGCCTTCCTGTCGGTGCACGAGGGGCCGCAGCGCATCGCCAAGACCGGCACCGTGGCGCTCCAGCCCGGGATGATCGTCTCGAACGAGCCCGGCTACTACAAGGCACAGGCCTTCGGCATCCGCCTCGAGAACCTGGTGCTGGTCGAGGAGACGAGCCTGCCGGGCGCCGAGCGGCCGATGCTCGGCTTCGAGACCCTGACGCTCGCGCCGTTCGACCGCGCCCTCGTGGCGCCGGAGCTGCTCACCCCGGCGGAGACGGCCTGGCTCGACACCTACCACGTCCGGGTGCGCGCGGCCCTCGACGACCTCGTCGACCCGGAGACCCGGACGTGGCTGGCGACGGCGACGCGGCCGCTCTCTGAGGCTTGATTCCGCGATCGCGCAATCTTCTAACCGTTAGCAGAGGGGCATCCTGCCCCGGTCATTCGAACTATATCGGAAGAATTCGAAGTCCCCTCGGAACCGCGCGGATTTAACGTCGATTGCGCGCGACGGCCGCCGTACCGTTCCGCTGCTTCTCAGGCAGGGGGACGATCGGATGACGACGAGGATGCGGGCGGCCGCCCTGGCGGTCGGTGCGGTGCTGCTCGGCACGGCGCCGGCGCCGGCGCGGGCCGAGGCGATGGACTGCGCCGCGGTGAGCGAGCGCCAGATCGAGGGCCTGTTCGACCGCTGGAACGCGTCGCTGGCGACCCTTGACCCGGCGAAGGTCACGGCGAACTACGCCGCCGACGCCGTGCTGCTGCCGACCGTCTCGAACACCCCGCGCACCGACCGGGCGATGATCCAGGACTACTTCGTGCACTTCCTGGAGAAGCACCCGCAGGGGGTCGTCAACACCCACACGATCCGCATCGGCTGCAACCTGGCGACCGACGTCGGCACCTATACCTTCCTGGTCGACGGCAAGAAGCCGGGCGAGCACGTCGTGGTGCCGGCCCGCTACAGCTTCGTCTACGTGCTCAGGGACGGCGAGTGGCTGATCGCCCACCACCATTCCTCGGCGATGCCCGAGCCGGTCGTCACCGTCACGGCGGCCGCCAAG
Source organism: Methylobacterium sp. ap11 (assembly GCF_900110515.1). Taxonomy (NCBI): domain Bacteria; kingdom Pseudomonadati; phylum Pseudomonadota; class Alphaproteobacteria; order Hyphomicrobiales; family Methylobacteriaceae; genus Methylobacterium; species Methylobacterium sp. ap11. Next base: position 24,713 of record NZ_FOEB01000028.1, read on the forward strand.
GAGCATTGAGGCCCGGCCGGGTCCCAGGCCCGGCCCACAACGCCCGGCCCACAACGCCCGGCTCACTCCGCCGGCAGCCGCCCCTCCGCCTCTTCGGCCGGCGCCGCCGCCCGGCGGCCGCGGCGCAGCGCCAGGACCGCCCGGGTCACGCCCGTCCCGAGCCGGTCCATGTAGAGGTAGAGCACCGGCGTGATGAACAGGGTGAGGAGCTGCGAGACCAGGAGCCCGCCCACCACCGCGACGCCCAGCGGCTGGCGCAGCTCGGCGCTGGCGCCGTGTCCGATGGCGATCGGCAGGGTGCCCATCACGGCGGCAGCCGTCGTCATCATGATCGGGCGGAAGCGTAAGCCGCAGGCCTCGCGGATCGCCGCCGCCGGGCTCCAGCCCTGCTCGCGCTGGAGCACCAGGGCGACGTCGATCATCATGATGGCGTTCTTCTTCACGATGCCGATCAGCATCAGCACGCCGATGATCGCGATGACCGAGAGGTCCATCCCGTAGAGCTGGAGGGCCCCCAGCGCCCCGATCGCCGCCGCCGGCAGGCCGGTGAGGATGGTGAGCGGGTGGATGAAGCTCTCGTACAGGATGCCGAGCACGAGGTAGATGGTGATGACGGCGGCGGCCAGCAGCAGGCCCTGGTTGGCCAGCGCGTCCTGGAACACCTGGGCGGTGCCGGCGAACGTCGTGGTGATGGTGCCCGGCACCCCGAGCGCGTCCTTGATCTCGGCGATGCGGTTGACCGCCTGGCCGAGCGCCACGCCGGGGGCGAGGTCGAACGAGATCGTCACCGCCGGCAGGAGCCCGAGCTGGTTGATCGAGAGCGGGCCCGGCACCCGGGTGATGCCCGCCACCGCCGAGAGCGGGACGAGCTTGCCGCCCGACGCGCGCAGGCGGATCTCGTCGAGACGGTCGGCGGTCCAGTTCAGGCGCGGGTCGAATTCGGTGATGACCTGGTAGCTGTCGGCGGTGCCGTAGATGGTCGAGACCTGGCGGGTGCCAAAACCAGTATAGAGGGTCTGACGAATCTGGTCGGAGGTGATGCCGAGCGCCTGCGCCTTGTCGGTGTCGACCGTGACCTTGGCCTGGAGCGCGGCGTTCTGCAGGTCGCTGGTGACGCCCGCGAAGGTGTCACGGTCCTTCGCCAGGGCCTCGGTCAGCCGCTCGGACCAGCGCTCGAGCCCCGGCCGGTCGAGGCCCTGCACGACGTACTGGTACTGGCTCTTCGACTGGCGCCCGCCGAGACGCAGGTTCTGCACCGGCGTGATGAACGAGGTCAGGCCCGGCACCGCGGCGAGCTGCTGGCGCAGCTCCGCGATGGTCTTGGGCAGCGGCGGGCGCTGGTCGCGGTCCTTGAGCTCGACGAAGAACGAGCCCTGGTTGAGGGTGCCGGAAAACCCGTTCGAGCCGGCGCGGCTCACGACGTGGGCCACCGCCGGATGGCGGGCGAGGATCACCTCGGCCTCGTGCTGGAGCGCGCTCATCGCGTCGAAGGACACGTCCTGGCCGGCCTCCGTCGCGATCTGGAGCTGGCCGATATCCTCGGACGGGAAGAAGCCCTTCGGGATGACGACGAACATCCAGGCGGTGAGCGCCACGGAGGCGAAGAACACCATCAGCACCGCGAAGGGCCAGCGCAGGCAGAGATCGACGCCGCGCTCGTACCAGGCCTGGATGCGCGCGAAGCCGCGCTCGAACAGGTTCTTCTTCTGGCCGTGGCCGGCGGCATCCGCCGGCAGGCGGGCGGCGAGCATCGGGGTGAGCGTCAGCGAGATCACCGCCGAGGCGATGATCGCGATCGTCACCACGATGGCGAACTCGTTGAAGATGCGCCCGACGACGCCGCCCATCAGCAGCACGGGGATGAACACCGCGACGAGCGAGATGGTGATCGACAGGATGGTGAAGCCGATCTCGCCCGCGCCCTTCAGCGCCGCCTCGAACGGCTTCATCCCCTCCTCGACGTGCCGGACGATGTTTTCCAGCATCACGATCGCGTCGTCGACGACGAGGCCGACCGCCAGGGTGAGACCCAGGAGCGAGATGTTGTCGATCGAGTAGCCCAGAAGGTACATCGCCCCGAAGGTGGCGATGATCGAGATCGGCACCGCCACCGACGGGATCAGCGTCGCGGCGAGCCGGCCGAGGAAGAGGTAGATCACCGCGACGACGAGCACGATGGTCAGCACCAGCGTGAACTGGACGTCGTGCACCGCCTCGCGGATCGACACCGAGCGGTCGTTGACGACGTCGATGGTGCCGCTCGCGCCGAGCTGCTCCTGGAACTTCGGCAGCATCGCCCGGACCCTGTCGACGACGTCGACCGTGTTGGCGTCCGGCTGGCGCTGGACGGCGAGCACCAGGGCGCGGGTGCCGTCCTTCCACGAGGCGATGCGGTTGTTCTCCACCGAATCGATGACGCGGGCGACCTCGCCGAGGCGCACCGGCCGGCCGTTGCGGACCGCCACGATCACGTCGCGGAACGCGTCGGCGTTCATCAACTGGGTGTTGGTCTGGATGGTGAGGTTCTGCCCCCTCCCCTCGACCACGCCGACCGGGGTCGAGGTGTTGGCGTTCTGGATACCGGCCTGCACCTCGTCGACGCCGATGCCGCGGGCGGCGAGCACGTTGGGGTCGAGCTGGACCCGGACGGCGAATTTCTGGCTGCCGTAGACCAGCACCTGGCCCACACCCGTGATGGTCGAGAGCGAGGGCGAGATTACCGTCTGGGCGAAGGCGTCGAGCGTCGGCAGCGGCGTCGTCTCACTCGACAGGGCGAGCAGGATCACCGGCGCGTCGGCGGGGTTGAGCTTGCGGAAGCTTGGCGGGATGGTCAGCTCGATCGGCAGCCGGCGCAGGGTCCGGGTGATCGCCGCCTGCACGTCGGCGGCGGCCTGGTCGATGTTGCGCGACAGCTCGAACTCGACGGTGATCGAGGTGAAGCCCTGGTAGTTCGTCGCCGAGATCGTGGCGATCGACGGGATGGTGGAGAACTCCTTGATCAAGGGCGTCGCCACCGAGGCCGCCATCGATTCCGGCGAGGCGCCGGGGAGCTGCGCGGTGACCGAGATGGTCGGGAAATCCACGGTCGGCAGGGCCGCCACCGGCAGGAAGCGGTAGGCGAACAGCCCCGACAGCGTCAGCGCGATCGACAGCAGGATCGTGGCGACGGGCCGGCGGATGAACGGGGCCGAGAGGTTCATCGGGTCACTCGATCCGCGTGGGGGTGCCGGGGACGGACGCCTGCGCCTCGGCGGCGTCCTGCTGGCGCTCGCTGACGGGCAGGCCCGGGCGGACCCGGAACTGGCCCTCGACCACCACCCGCTCGCCGGGGCGCAGGCCCAGGCTCAGGGCGGCGCGGCCGTCGCGGGAGGTGATGACCTCGACGGTGCGGCGCTCCACGGTGCGGTCGGGCCGCACCACCCAGACGAAGCTGCCCTCCTGGCCCGGCTGCACCGCGGCCTGCGGCACCGTCACGGTGCCGGGCCGCGAGCCGAGATCGACCTCGACCCGCACGTACTGGCCGGGCCAGAGCCGGTCGTCCTCGTTGGGGAAGAAGGCCCAGGCGGTGACGGTGCCGGATGCCTGGTCGACGCTCGAATCGACGAAGGAGAGCCGGCCTACCGCCAGCACCGCCTCGCCGCCGCTGGAGAAGACCCGGACCGGCGCGGTGCCGGGTCGCGCGAGCGCCGCGCGCAGGCCGTCGAGGTCGCGCTCGGGCAGCGAGAAGGTGGCGCGCAGCGGCCGCATCTGCGTGATGGTGACGAGGCCGGTGCCGGCCGATTCGTTGCCCTTCACGAGGTTGCCGGCGGTCACCAGCACCCGGCCGAGGCGGCCGGCGATCGGCGCGCGCACGACGGTGTAGTCGAGCCGGACCTTGTCGGCGTCGATCGCGGCCTGGGAGGCCGCGACGTTCGCCGCCGCCACCTTGGCCTCGGCGGAGGCGACGTCGAACTGCGCCTGCGAGGCCGAGGAGCGGGAGAGAAGCTCGCCGACGCGGCGCACGTCGTTCTGGGTGCGGACCTGGGTCGCCTGGTCGCGGGCGAGCGCCGCCTCGTCGCGGGCGATCTGGGCGCGAAGCTCGCGGTCGTCCAGGCGGTAGAGCACGTCGCCCGCCTTCACCACCTGGCCGTCGCGGGCGAGCTGCTCGACGATGACGCCGTCGATGCGCGGGCGCACCACCACGCTCGCCATCGGCTCGATCCAGCCCACCGCCGAGCGGGTCAGGGCGAGGTCGGTGACGCCCGCCGCCACGGTGGTCACCAGGGGGAGCGAGGCGGCGGGGTTGGCGGGCCTCGCCGCCGGGGCCGGCGTCAGGGCGGCGAACGGGAGCTGCGCGGGGACCGCGCCGGGCGGGCGCTCGGGCAGGTAGCGGGCGAGGTCGGGCGGCAGCGCCATCCGGGCCGTGGTCCAGGCGGCGTGGGTGTCGCCGCCGTGGCGCTGCACGAACCAGCCCGCCCCGGCCGCGACGAGCGCCAGGAGAAGGAGGACGAGGCGGATCATCGCGTGGCTCCTGTGGGCGGCGCCGGTGCGCCGAGGCCGTGGAGGAAGAAATCGGCGACCGCAGCGGAAGCCGGCGCGCGCCGGCCGGTGCCGTGCACCGCCATGCGGATGCCGCCGAGGATCATCAGCACCGCGAGCTCGACGTCCGGGACGGCGAGCTCGCCGGCCTCGACCCCCGCCCGCAACAGGTCGGCGAGCGCGCCGCGCAGGCCGTCGAACCCCTCGCGCAGGACGCGCCGGCTGCGCTCGCCGAACTCGGCGCCCCGCCCCTCGATCGCGGTCAGCGCCGGCGACAGGGCGCCGACCCGCTCCAGCACCAGCGCGACGGCGGCGCGCAGGCGGGCCGGCGCGTCGATCGCCCGGATCGCCCCGATCGCCTCGCGCAGATCGGCGAGCGTCCAGGCGAGGCCGGCGATGAACAGGGCCTCCTTGGTCGAGAAGTAGCGGTAGAGCGTGGGCTTCGCGACGCCGGCGGCGGCGGCCACCGCATCCATGTGCACGGCGGCGTAGGGCAGGCCCGAGAACAGCCCCATCCCGGCTTCGAGGATGCGGCGGCGCCGCGCGGGATCGAGCGGGCGCGCCGCGGCGGCATGCGCGACGTGTGGGCGATCGGCGTGGCGTGCGGCGTCGCTCATGAAGCCCTAACTGAACTGATGGGTTCAGTTAGCGGGGTGGGGCGCCGCGCTGGCAAGCGCAGGTTTCCGCGACATAATAGCACGATAAGAAAGCGCTGCCACCGGGCGCCCCGCACCATCCGGGCGGATCGGGCCGCGCAGTGGAAACGGGGCAGGCCCCGCGCACCGTCCAATCCGGACCAATCACGTGCCCGCCTCATCCCGCCCCAGCGTCAGTCGGCGGCGGCGCCTCGTGATCAGAAATGCAGTCGAGTGGTCCGGACAGGACATGTCGACACTGTCCGCGTCGTCGTCTCGACTGTTCCTGTTGCAGGTCCCGGGCACCGCCGCGCGGACCCGAGACAACATCATGGAGTGCGACCGTCATCGGTCGGAGGCCCAGCCGGGCCTCCGGCATCCCGCATCAGAACAGATGGATCGCGTGCGGGGCGAACAGCCCGATCGCCAGCATGCCGATCCCCGCGATCCCCAGGGCGCCGCCCGCGAAGGCGAGCGCGGCGATGCCGGTGATGACCTGGGCGGAGGCCAGCACGATGCCGATCTGGAAGGCGGCCGAGCCGAGCTCGTAATGGTGGTAGCGGGCGAGCGAGAGGTCGCGCTTGGCCTCGGCCGCCTTGGCCTTGGCGGCCAATTCCTTGCGGCCGTCGCCGGAGGCCGGATCCGAGTCCCAGCGGGCCATGGTCTTGGCCCATTCCTCGATCTGCTTCTTGACCGCCTCCGGGGAGGCGTTCGGCTCCAGCGCGATCTGCTCGCCGGCGGTCTTCAGCACCGTGCCGCGGATGGTGCGGGCCTGGAAGTACGCCCACTGGTTGGCGGATTCGACGTTGGCGCCGAGCGCGTCGGTCTGGGCGCTCTTCGCCAGGGTCTCGCCGAGGGCGAGAAACAGCGCGAGCACCGAGATCAGCAACGCGACCTTCTTGTTGGAGCTGTCCACCGCCCCGTGACCACCCGACATCGTCGTCTCTCCCGAACCAATCCGACAGGCGCGGCCTCGTCTGGCGAAACCCTGCGACAGGACGAAGAACCGGGGGCGCGCCCGCTCGATGGAGCCGGCGGCGCCCGCGCCTTCATAGCCGGGTCGCCGGGCGGCGCCAGCCCCCGCTTGCAGGGCCGCCGGGGAGCGGGCAGGCCTGCCCCACGGCCCCGCCCCGAGGGCCGGCCCCGAAGAGACGCCCGACCATGCGCCGAACCCTGTCCACCGCCCTCCTCCTCGCCGCCGCCGCCGCGGCCGCTCCGCCCGCCCGGGCCGCGGGGCCGGACTGGCCCGACACCTATCTCTCCCGCGTCGAGGCGGTGGCTGTGGTGCAGAGCCTCAACGCCACCCTGCTCGCGAGCCGCAGCGCCACCGCGACGCTGGAAGGCTGGTGCGGCGCCCACCGCATGGCCGAAGCGCCGCGCCTCGTCGCCCGGCTGGACCGGGGCGTCGACAAGCCGGCCTCCGCCGAGACCCGCAAGCGCCTGGCGGTCGGCCCCGACGAGCCCCTGCGCTACCGCCGGGTGCGGCTCGCCTGCGGCGAGCACGTCCTGTCGGAGGCCGACAACTGGTACGTGCCGGCCCGCCTGACCCCGGAGATGAACCGGGTGCTGGAGACCAGCGACACCCCGTTCGGCCGGGCGGTCTCGGCGCTCGGCACCACCCGCCAGACCGTCGGGTCCGAACCGCACTGGCAGCCCCTGCCCGAGGGGTGGGACCAGGCGGCCCCGCCCGCCCCGTCCTGCGGCACGCTCGAGGTGCCCGAGCACCTGTTCAGCCACCGTGCGGTTCTGTTCACGGGCGAGCGGCAGCCCTTCTCGGAGGTGGTCGAGACCTACACCCGCGCGGTCCTCGACTTCCGGCGTGCGCCGCGCCCGGCGGACCCGGCCTGCCCCAAGCCCTGACATCCTCCGCCGACGTGAGCAGGCAGCAGACACGAAGCAGGCAGCAGACTTGCATCGGGAGACTTGCATCGGGGGCGGGAACCCCGGTGCTCCGGCGCCCTATGTCAGAGCCTGGACCCGGACGGAGGACGACCGACGCGGATGGACACCACCCTGACCCTGCTCGACCTGTGCGGCGCGGTCGCGCTGCTGCTCTGGGGCATCCACATGGTGCAGACCGGGGTGCAGCGTGCGCTCGGCCCGCACCTGCGGCGCCTGCTCGGGGTGGCGCTCGGCAACAGGGTGAAGGCCCTGGCGGCGGGTCTCGGCGTCACGGCGCTGCTCCAGAGCAGCACCGCGACCGGGCTGATGGTGGCCTCCTTCGCGGGCGCCGGGCTGGTGGCGGTGGTGCCGGCGCTCGCCGTGATGCTCGGCGCCAATATCGGCACCACGCTCATCGTGCAGGTCCTGTCCTTCGACGTCGCCCGGGTGGCGCCGGTCCTGGTGCTGGTCGGCGTGATCCTGTTTCGCCGCGGCTCCGAGCCGCGCACCCGCGACCTCGGCCGGGCGGCGATCGGGCTCGGGCTGATGCTGATGGCGCTCTCGCGCCTCGTCGAGGTGATCACGCCCTACGAGGACGTGCCGGCTTTGCGCGTGCTGCTCGGCGCGGTCGCGACCGACAGGCTGATCGCCCTGATGCTCGGCGCGGTGCTGACCTGGGCGGCGCATTCGAGCGTCGCGATCGTGCTCCTGGTGATGTCCTTCACCCATGCCGGGGTGCTGCCCTTCGAGGCCGGGATGGCGCTGGTGCTCGGGGCCAATCTCGGCTCGGCCCTCAACCCGGTGCTGGAGGGCGCCCGGGACGGCGAGGCGGCGGGGCGCCGGGTGGCGCTCGGCAACCTCCTCACCCGGGCCGCCGGCTGCGCCGTCGCCCTGCCCTGCCTCGGGCTGATCGGGCCGCTCGCGGTGACCTGGCAGCCCGACCTGTCGCGGGCGGTGGCGGATTTCCACACCGCCTTCAACCTCGCGCTGGCGCTGGTCTTCCTGCCGCTGCTCGGACCCTTCGCGGCCCTCCTGCGCCGGCTGGTGCCGGAGCGGATCGACGCGCACGACCCGGGCCGGCCGATCCACCTCGACGAGGCGGCCCTGGAGACGCCGCCGGTGGCGCTGGGCGCCGCCGGCCGCGAGGCCCTGCGCATGGCCGACGTGGTCGCCGAGATGATGGCCGGCGCCGGCGAGGCGCTGACCGGCGGGGACCGGGCCAAGGTCACGGAGATCCGCCGGATGGACGACACGCTCGACCGGCTCAACGGCGCGATCAAGGCCTACCTCGTGCGCCTCGACCCCGAGGCCCTGGGCGAGGACGACGAGCGGCGGATCGCGGCGCTCGTCGCCTTCACCACCAACCTGGAGCACGCCGGCGACATCCTCTCGCGCAACGTGATGACCCACGCCGCCAAGCGCCTGAAGCGCGGTCTCGCCTTCTCGTCCGAGGGCAGGAGGGAGGTGGAGGCGCTGCTGGCGCGGCTCCAGGCGAATCTCGGCGCGGCGGGCGCCGCCTTCCTGACCGAGGATCCCCGCGCCGCCCGGCGGCTCGCCGACGAGAAGGCGGTGTTCCGCGACCTCGAGGCGCGCTCGACCGAGGCGCATTTTCGCCGCCTGCGCGAGGCCGGCGGGAGCGCCGGGGCGGGGCCGGCCGAGGCGAGCGCCCTCTATCCCGACCTCGTGCGCGACTTGAAGCGGGTCAACGACCACCTGGTGGCCGGTGCCGCCTACCCGATCCTGGAGAGCCGGGGAGCGCTGCGCGCCAGCCGCCTCGAATCCCCCTGAGGGCTCGGCGCGGTGCCTGCGCCGCGTTTAAACCGGCCAAGAGCCGCGGCGCGGCCTCGGTCGCCGTCGCGCTCGACGGCGACCGATACCGCGCGGCGCTCGACAGGCTCGTCCCCGTCACCGATGTCGACGCCCGGACGCTCCTGCGACGCGATCTCGGCCGGGGCGGCTGGCCGGGTGCCTTCCGCCGTCATAACCGGAGCCAGCCGCGCCGCGCTGCCACGCACCAGGGCGGGCAGGAGAACGAGCTCGGTACGGCAGACCCGGTCGTAGACGGGGGAGGCGAGACGGTCGGATCCTCAGCGCGGCACGTCGCCCCCACCGGTCGGGCGGCGCATCTCGAAGCGGTTCTCGGACTCGACCGTGAAGTAGTCGAAGTAGCCGCCGCGCATGATCGGGCGCATCGCCCCCGTATCGACCCGGCCCTCCGGGGTGACGAAGCGGTCGTCGATGTACATCGACACCACCTGGCCGATCACCATGAAGTAGGCGGCCTCGCCGCCCCCGGCCGGCACCAGCGGGATGGTCTGGAGCCACTTGCATTCGAGGGCGGCGGGGGCGTCCGCGACCCGCGGCGGGCGGACCTTGCGCGAGGGGGCGGTGGCGAGATGGGCGAAGTCGAACTCGCTCTCGCCCCGCGGCAGCGGCGCCGAGGACTGGTTCATCCCCTCGCGGGTGTCGAAGGTGGCGAGGCTGCACACGAACTCGCCGCCCTCCTCCGCGAAGGTGAGCGCGTCCTTGCGGCCGAAGGACGAGAACATCACCATCTCGGGGTTGTCCCCGATGCCGTTGAAGAACGAGTAGGGCGAGAGGTTCAGCGCCCCGGAGGCGCCGATCGCGCTGACCCAGCCGATCGGGCGGGGCGCGACCAGCGCCTTGAACGGGTTGTGCGGCAGGGTGCGGGTCTCGGCGTCGTAATGCATCGGCGGCCTCTCTCGGCGGCGGCCCGTCGCTCGCGGGCTCGCCGGCGCCAGTTAGAGCATCCTGGGGCCCGGCGTCAGTACCGGGTGACGATCTCGGCGAGCGCCGGGCGCGGCCGGTCGGGGGGCACCTGCCCGGCCCGGCCGACATGGACGAAGCCCGCCAGGCGCTCGGTCGGGTCGAGGCCGAGCGCGTCGAGGATGCGGCGGTCGTAGGCCATCCACTCGGTGAGCCAGGCCGTGCGGAACCCCAGGGCATTGGCCGCCACGGTCAGGTTCATCGCCACGGCCCCGGCCGAGAGCACCTGCTCCCAGTCCGGGATCTTGGCGTGCGGCCCGGCCCGCGACACGATCGCGACGACGAGCGGCGCGTGGGCAAGGCGCTTGGCCTCGAGGGCGAGGCGGGCCTCGTCGGCCTCGGGGTGGTCGGCCCGGTAGGTCTCGGCGATCACCCGGCCGATGCGCTCCCGGCCCTCGCCCTCGATCAGGACGAAGCGCCAGGGCGCGAGCTTGCCGTGGTCGGGCACCCGGGAGGCGGCCGCCAGGATGGCGTCCAGCTCCTCCGGCGCGGGGCCGGGGCCGGCGAGCTGGATTGGCGGGACCGAGCGGCGGGTATGGAGAAGGTCGAGGGTCGCGTTCATCTCGGCTTCAGTGGCTTGAGCTACATCGTGCGGGACGGTGGAGGAGCGGCTGCCATCCTGGCGCCCCGATGCCCCCTTTAAGCACCATTCCGCCCCGGTCGGCCACGGCCGGGCCGTGACGAGACGCCCCGGGCCCTCCCGGTGTCGAGGATGCCGACTGCACCATGACGCGCTCAGCCCTCCCTTCCCCCCACCCGCTCCACGCCTGGACCGCCCGGGACTTCTGGCTGGCGCTCGCCGCCGTCATGCTGTTCTGGGCCGCGGCGGCCGCGGTCTGGCCGCTCACCGGCGCGGTGGTGCCGTGGGATTCCAAGAACCACTTCTACCCGATGCTGCGCTACCTCGGCGCGGCGCTGGCGAACGGCGAATTGCCGCTGTGGAACCCCTACCACTTCGCCGGCCACCCCTCGGTGGCGGATCCGCAATCGCTCCTCTTCACCCCGACCATGCTGTTCTTCGCGTGGCTCGACCCGTCCCCGTCGATGGAGCTGTTCGACGCGGTGGTGTTCGCCCACCTGATCCCCGGTGCGGTCGCGACGCTGCTGCTGTTTCGCCGCCGCGGCTGGCACCCGGTCGGCGCCGTGGCGGCCGCGATGGTGTTCGTGCTCGGCGGCTCGGCCTCGGCCCGGCTGCAGCATACCGGCATGATCATCTCGTACGGCTTCGTGCCTCTGGCCTGGTGGCTGCTGGAAGAGGCGCTGGCGCGCCGCTCCTACGCCTTCGGGCTCGCCTTCGCGGTGGTGGCCGCCGTGATGACGGTGGGGCGCGACCAGGTGGCGTTCCTGTGCGGCCTGAGCCTGATCGGCGTCGCCGTCCACGCGATCCTGACGGCGCCGGCGCCCCTGTCCTACCTGCGCGCCCGCATCGGGGTGCTCGCCGCGATGGGCGTGGTCGGGGGCGCGCTGCTCGCCGTGCCCTCGCTCCTGACCATGCAGTTCCTGATGACCTCGACCCGGCCGTCCTTCGGCTACGGCGCGGCCATCATGGGCTCGCTGCCGCCCTCGAGCTTCGCCACCGCCCTCTTCGCCGACGTGTTCGGCTCGCTGCGCTGGACCTACGATTACTGGGGTCCCGACTGGCAGTCGATGGACGGCAACACCTGGACCGACCGGGCGGTGAACTACCTCTTCGCCGGCACCCTGCCGGCGGTGCTGATCCTCTGGCACGGCATCGCCGGCGGGCGCCTCGCCGCCCGGGAGGTGCGCTATCCGGTGATCGTGCTCGCCGCCGCGACCCTGTACGCGCTCGGGCGCTACACCCCGGTCTTCGCGCCGATCTTCGACCACTTCCCCGGCGTCGACCTCTACCGCCGGCCCGCCGACGCGACCTTCGTCGTCAATATCGGCCTCGCGCTCGCCGCCGGCTACCTCGTCCACCGCTACGTCATGGAGGGCGCGCCCCGGCTGCGCTCCGGCCTCCCCGCCCTCCGCGTCGCCCTGCCGGCCCTGGCGGTCGCAGGCCTCGGCGGCATCCTGTTCGTGTCCTACGCCTACGCGGCGAAGGCCCACCACCTGCCGGACGCGCTGCGCGACGGCCTGGTCGGCACCGGCATCGCGCTCGCCGCCGTCGCGGCGATGCTGTGGGCCGATCCGCGCCGGCGGGCGCTCGCCGCCGCCGGCCTCGTCGCTTTGCTCGGCGCGGAGCTCGTCTGGCGCAACGCCGGCAACTCGCTCAACGCCGAGCCGGCGGGGCGCTACGCGGTGTTCCAGCAATTGCCGCCCGAGCAGCTCCAGGGGCTGACGGCCCTCAAGGCCGAGCTCGACGCGCGCCACGCCAAGGGCGAGCACCCGCGGGTCGAGATCCTTGGCCTGGGCGGTGCCTGGCAGAACGCCTCGATGGTGCTCGGGCTCGAGGACACGATCGGCTACAACCCGCTGCGGCTCGCCGATTACGAGCGCGCCGTCGGCCCGGGCGAGAACGCCGCCGACCCGAACCTGCGCCAGTTCCCGGGCCTCTTTCGCGGCTACCGCTCGCGGCTCGCCAGCCTGCTCGGCCTCGAATACCTCGTCCTCGACCGGCCGGCCGAGCGGCTGCCCAAGCACTTCCCGCAGCTGACCGGCGCCAAGCTCCTGTACGGCTCGGGCCAGATGTGGATCTACCGCCTCGATCCGGCCAAGCCCCGGGCCTACCTGGCGACCCGCCTCGTCCCGGTCGATTCCGAGAGCGTCCTCGATCAGGACGAGCTGCCCGAATTCGAGGGCAGCGAGACCGCCCTCGTCGACCGCGACAGCGTGCCGAAGATCAAGGGCGAGTTCGGCCTCAAGGACCCGGCAGCGCCCGTCGTCGCGGCCAAGGGCACGGCGACGATCCTGGCCTACCGCCGCAATGTCGTCACCGTGGAGGTCGAGACCGACCGCGACAGCGTGCTGGTGCTGCACGACATCTTCTATCCGGGCTGGGAGGCCCGGGTCGACGGTGCCCGCCGCCCGATCCTGCGCACCAACCTGCTCTTCCGCGGGGTCGAGGTGCCGGCGGGCAAGCACGTGGTCGAGTTCAGGTTCCGCCCGCTCTCGGTCGACAACCTGGTGGCGGCGGCGAGCGAATTGTTGGCGAGGGACGATGACGCGGGCGAGACGGCGGTTCGGTAAGGCCCTGGCGCTGGCCGTGCTCTGCGGCGGCCCCGCCGCGGCGCAGTCCCCGGGTCCTGCCCCCGCTCCTGCATCCGTCCCCGCGCTGCCCCCCGGCGTGGCACCGCAAGGCGTCGCGCCCCAGGGCGTGACGCAGGGACCGCCCCCGGCCCCCGCGCCCGCCGAGGCCAGCCTGTCCTTGCGGGCGGTGCTGACGAGCGAGGCAAAACCCCTGCGCGGCGGCCTGACCTGGCGGATCTACGAGGACCGGCCGGAGGGCGGAAAGCCCGTGGTGCTCGCCCGCTCCGAGGAGGCGCAGCCGACCTTCCGGCTGCCGCCCGGCAGCTACCTCGCCAACGTCACCTACGGCTTCGTCAGCACCTCGAAGCGCGTGACCCTGAACTCGGGCGCGGGCAGCGAGCAGCTCGTCGTCAATGCCGGGGCGCTGCGCCTGTCGGGTGCGGTCGGCGAGGCGCGAATCCAGCCCGGCCAGCTCGCCTTCTCGGTCTTCGTGCCGATCGGCAACAACCCGGAGGGGCGGCTCGTGCGCGACGGCGTCAAGGCCGGCGAGATCGTGCGCCTGCCCGAGGGCACCTACCACGTCGTCTCGACCTGGGGCGATTCGAACGCGATCCAGCGCGCCGACCTGAAGGTCGAGAATGGCCGGCTGACCGACGCGACCCTCAACCACCGCGCCGCCACCGTGACCCTGAAGCTCGTCGCCTCGCCGGGCACCGAGGCCTTCGCAGGCACCGCCTTCAGCGTGCTGACGCCGGGCGGCGACACGATCCGCGAGGCGATCGGCGCCTTCCCGCAGGTGACGCTCGCGGAGGGCGAGTACCAGCTCATCGCCCGCCACGACGGCAAGGTCTACACCCAGGACTTCAAGGTCGAGAGCGGCGTCGACCGCGACATCGAGGCGATCGCCAAGGATCCGTGAGCGCCGGAGGGCCCCGGCACGGAGCCCGTACGGGGATCCTCGGCCGCACCCGCACGAGTCATGGACCGGTTGTCGGCGAATCGATCCACTAACCGTTAAGCCCATCGGCGTCACGGGCGGCGCGGCCCACAATGCGGCGGCGGAACCCCAGGGTTTAGCCGGATCGGTTATCCGGCTTTTAACGGCCTGACCCTACGGTCGCGCCATGCGACATCCGCTTGGCCTCATCCGTGACGAGAAGGGATCGACTGCGGTCGAGTTCGCCCTGGTCGGCATGATGTTCATGTCCGTCATCCTGTTCACGATGGTCGTGGCCGAGATCCTGTACTTCGGGCAGAAGCTCGACTTCGCCACCGAGCAGGCGACCCGGCAGATCATCGTCGGCAAGGCGCAGACGCAGACGACGCCGCCCACCCTGGCGGGCTTCACCCAGTCCCTTTGCGCCCAACTCCCCGCCGCGATGTCGTGCAGCGACGTGATCGTCAACCTCTACGTCGTCCCGAAAGCGACGGCACCGGGCTACTACGCCTACGTCAAGTCCGACCAGAGCGGCTTGACGCTGCCGGCGCTGACACCCGGAAGCGGCCAGTTCACCCTCGGCAGCCAGGGCGACTACCAGTACCTGCAGGTCATCTATCCGATCACCTTCCTGCCGTCGTTCATGACCGCCTGGCTCGACGCTTCGACGATGTACAACGGCAAGCCGGCCTACCTGATCATCTCGACCGCCGCCTTTCGCGTCGAGAGCTACTGATGCGGTCCGTCCTCCTGCCGCGCATCCGGCGTTTCCGAGACGCCGAGGACGGCCTCGCCGCCGTCGAACTGGCACTGATCATGCCGGTCATCCTGGTGATCATGCTCGGCGGCATCCAGGTCGTTTCGTACATCAACGCCGTGCGCAAGGTCGAACTGGTGGTCCGCTCGATCAGCCAGATCATCTCGCAGACCCAGCCGCCGAGCGGCTCGACCGTCGCGATGGTCAACGCGGGCGACCTGCATTTCAGCTACGATTCCGCGCTGGTGCTGTTCCCTTACCTGATGTCCGAGGGACGCCGCCGGGGCCAGGCGTGGTGGCAGGTCATCACGATCAACTATGCCAGCATCAAGTTCACCCAGACGGCGACGACCTGCACGGATGCGAGCGACCTGTCGGCCTGCTACCGCGCCGACGTGGTCTGGACCAGCACGGGCACGACCCAGCCCGCGACCGGGGTCGCCTACCGGCCCTGCGGCACGCCGCAGATCGCGGCGTCGAATACCGCGCCCCCGAGCCGCACCGCCCTGCCGCGCTCCCTGTTCGGCCCCGCCGCGGCCGTCGTGATCGACGTGGCATTCACCTTCACACCGACCTTCGGCGCCAACTACCTGCCCTCGCTGCGGATCGCGCGCACGGCCTTCATCCAGCCGCGCTACGCGACGCTCGTCGACTACGACACCACCAACAACGACGGAATCGCCTCGAAATGCTGATCTCCGCATCCCGGTTCGCCGCCGCGTCGGCGTCGTTCCGCCGCTGCCGCAACGGCGGCATCAACATGCTGTTCGGGCTCAGCCTGATCCCGATGGTCGGCCTGATCGGGCTCGGGATCGATTACGGCGTCGCGGTGACGAACCGCTCGCGGCTCGACCGGGCGGCCGATGCCGCCGCCCTCGCCGCGATCGTGACCGCCAAGACCTACATCGCCGCCAACTCGTCGCAGAGCGGCGTGATCGAGTCCGCGAAGGCGGCGGGCCGGACCCAGGCGGTCAACAGCTTCAACGTCAACATCGGCAACGTACCCCTCGGCAGCGCGAACCTGCAGACGCCGGACGTCCAGATCGCCGGCCAGACCATCACTGCCAAGATCACCTACACGGCAACGATCCAGAACAGCTTCTCGAAGCTCTTCCTGGTACCGACCACCACGGTGGGCAACACGGTGACCGCCTCGGTCGACCTGCCGAGCTACCTCGACTTCTACCTGATGGTCGACGTGTCGGGATCGATGGGCCTGCCCACGACGGCGAGCGGCATGACGCAGCTCGCCAAAGACAACGACGACATGTACAGCGACTACAAGCAGGGCTGCCAGTTCGCCTGCCACTTCCCCGGCTACAAGGGCTGGGGCCTGGCGGCGGGCAAGATCCAGCTACGGTCTGACGCGGTGAACAACGCGGTCTGCGCGCTCCTGCAGAGGGCGGGCTTCCCGACCGTGCCGAACCAGTACCGGATCGGCATCTACCCGTTCATCAACCAGCTCGCGACCCTGGCCGGCCTCACCAGCGACGTGAACTCGCTGAAGACGTCCGCCCAGTGCGCGAATTCCTGGCCGCTCGCCTTCACCAACCTCCTCGATACCGGGTCGACCCAACTCAACAGTCCCAACGACCCGACCACCGGCGTCGGCGCGGGCGGCACCCATTTCGAGGTCGCCTTCCCGCAGATGAAGACGATCGTGACCCAGAACGGCGTCGGCGACGGATCGACGAGCACGAACCGCAAGCCGTTCGTGTTCCTCGTCACCGACGGGATGCAGAACGGGCAGCACTTCTTCGTCAAGCCGGGCACGCAATACGCCTATCCGGGCAATCCGTCGAAGTTCCCAGGCTGGGGCGATGCCTGGTGGGACGGCTCGCAGCCCTCCCAGATCGATGCGAAGAACTGCGATGCCCTCAAGGCCGCCGGGGCGACGATCTCGGTCCTCTACATCCCGTACAACCAGATCTCGTTCACCGATAAGGGCGGCGGCATCGCCTGGGAGAACAAGCGGGTCAACGGCTTCAGCCCGACGCTCGGCGCCGCGCTCCAGTCCTGCGCATCGTCGGGCTACTTCAGGACCGCCAATTCGCCCGACGACATCACGGCCGCCCTCAAGGCGATGTTCGACCAGGCGCTCAAGGTCGCCCGCCTGACGCAATGACGGGCCGCAGGCCCGCGGGGACCGACGCCACCGCAGCCCGGCGGCGCACCTCCTGCGCCTGCGGGTCGACGGCGATGCCGTAGAGCGCCCGACGCGAGGCCTTGCCGAGCACGAGGTCGAGTCTCGCGGCAGGATCGAGAGCTTTTTTCTCCGGCCCTGGGGCGCGATTCGCCCTGCCGCCGCCGTAAGAACGCCACCGGCACCCTCACCGAGGTGCGGGCCCCCTACCCTCGTCCCAAGTCGGGCGAGGCCGACTTGGGACGGGGTGTGGAACTCGGGCGGGCCCGAGTTCCGTGGGAGGAAGGTCCAAACGGCCCTTACGGAACCGGCGTCTCCCCGTGCTGCCCGTCGAGCGTCGCGGCCTCGCTCGGCACGCTGTCGGCCACGGCCTGCGCCCGGCGCAGGTCCGGGAAGGTCGCCTCCGCCACCAGTTCGGCCAAGGCCTGGTCGAGCGGCAGGGTGCGGCTCTGCGGGCTGCCGAGGCGACGGATCGAGACGGTGCGCTCCTCGCCCTCCTTGCGGCCGACGACCAGCATCACCGGCACCTTGGCGTGGGAATGCTCGCGGACCTTGTAGTTGATCTTCTCGTTGCGAAGATCGGCCTCGGCCCGCAGCCCCGCGGCATCCGCCGCCTTCAGGACCTCGCGGGCATAGGGGTCGGCCTCGCCGGTGATCGTCGCGACGACGACCTGCAGCGGCGCCAGCCAGAGCGGGAAGTGGCCGGCGAAATGCTCGATCAGGATGCCGGTGAAGCGCTCCATCGAGCCGCAGATCGCCCGGTGGACCATCACCGGGGTCTTCTTCTGCCCGTCGGCATCGACGAAGAAGGCGCCGAACCGCTCGGGCAGGTTGAAGTCGACCTGCGTCGTGCCGCATTGCCAGTCGCGGCCGATGGCGTCGCGCAGCACGTACTCGAATTTCGGGCCGTAGAAGGCGCCCTCGCCGGGATTGATCGCGGTCTTGATCCGCCCGCCCGACTGCTCCTCGATCTGGGACAGCACCCGGGTCATCACCTCCTCGGCGTGGTCCCACAGGGCGTCCGAGCCGACGCGCTTCTCGGGCCGCGTCGAGAGCTTCACGACGATCTCGTCGAAGCCGAAATCGGCATACGTCGAGAGGATCAGGTCGTTGATCTTCAGGCACTCGGCGGCGAGCTGGTCCTCGGTGCAGAAGACGTGGGCGTCGTCCTGCGTGAAGGCGCGCACCCGCATCAGGCCGTGCAGCGCGCCGGACGGCTCGTAGCGCGAGACCGCGCCGAACTCGGCCATGCGCAGCGGCAGGTCGCGGTAGGATTTCAGGCCGTGCTTGAAGATCTGGACGTGGCCGGGGCAGTTCATCGGCTTGATCGCGAAGACGCGGTCGTCCTCGGTCTTCGTGACGAACATGTTCTCCCGGTACCAGTCCCAGTGGCCCGAGGTCTCCCACAGCGCCTTGTCGAGGATCTGCGGCGCGT
This sequence comes from Methylobacterium sp. ap11, assembly GCF_900110515.1. NCBI lineage: Bacteria > Pseudomonadati > Pseudomonadota > Alphaproteobacteria > Hyphomicrobiales > Methylobacteriaceae > Methylobacterium > Methylobacterium sp. ap11. Next base: position 42,956 of record NZ_FOEB01000028.1, read on the forward strand.
TCACCTCGGCGTAGTCGCCCTTGAGGCGCCGGCGCATGTAGGCGATCAGCGACTGGAACAGGGTCCAGCCCTTCGGGTGCCAGAACACCACGCCCGGCCCCTCCTCCTGGAAATGGAAGAGGTCCATCTCGCGGCCGAGCTTGCGGTGGTCGCGGCGCTCGGCCTCGGCGAGGCGGTTCAGGTAGGCGTCGAGGTCGGCCTGATTGGCCCAGGCCGTGCCGTAGATCCGGCTCAGCATCGGCTTCGTCGAATCGCCGCGCCAATAGGCGCCCGCCACCTTCATCAGCTTGAAGGCGCTGCCGACCTTGGCCGTCGAGGTCATGTGCGGGCCGCGGCAGAGGTCGAACCACTCGCCCTGGCGGTAGATCCGCAGGTCCTCGCCCGGCGGGATCGCGTCGACGAGCTCGACCTTGAAGGCCTCGCCCTTCTCCTCGAACAGCTTGCGCACGTCGTCGCGCGCCCAGACCTCCTTGGTGAAGGGGGCGTCGCGGGCGATGATCTCGCGCATCCGCGCCTCGATCGCCGGAAAGTCGTCCGGCGAGAACGGGGTCTCGCGGTGGAAGTCGTAGTAGAAGCCGTTCTCGATCACCGGGCCGATCGTGACCTGCGTCTCCGGCCACAGCGACTGCACGGCTTCCGCCAGCACGTGGGCGCAATCGTGCCGGATCAGCTCGAGCGCCCGCGGGTCGGCGCGGTCGAGGAACTCGATGCGGGCATCCTGCGCGATCGTGTCGTCGAGGTCGCGGACGGTGCCGTCGAGCGCCATCGCGACGGTGCGCTTGGCGAGCGACTTGGCGATGCCCTCGACGACGGCGCGGCCGGTGACGGCGCCGTCGAACGAGCGGGTGGCGCCATCGGGGAAGGTCAGGATCGGCATGGTCTTCAAAAGACTCCTCGGGGCTCACTCCTGCGCACGGTGCAGGTAAGCCGGGTGGCGGACACGAAGTCCGGCGGGCCAACGGGCCGCGCACCGGACCGGCGCCCTATACCAGCGATGACGGGACATGTCAGACACAGTTCCGCGCCTTCGCGCCCCTGGCTTCGACCCTCGACGCCGTCAGCCCTCGACGCTCTCGCAGAGCGGCGGCGGCGCGTTGACCCCGCGCCAGCGGGCATAGGCCCAGGGGCGGTGCCAGGCGCCGGGGGGCAGCGTCTCGGGCACGAGGTCGATGCCGTGGGTGCCGAAAGGACCGCAACGGCAGATCCGGGCGAACCCCATCCAGCCGCCGGCCCACAGGCCGTGGCGCTGGATCGCCTCGTCGGTATAGACCGAGCAGGACGGCCAGTGCCGGCACTGGCGCCCGACGAGGCCCGACAGCGAGAGCTGGTAGCCGCGGATGGCGAGGTGCGCCGCGCGGCGGGCCGGGCTCACGCCGGCACCGCTTCTGTCTTGGCGGCGATCTGGTCGAGGGCGTCGACCACGGCGTCGAAGGTGAGCAGCGTCGAGGCGTGGCGGGCCTTGAAGTCCCGCACCGGTTCCAGCACGGCGAAATCGGCGAACTTGCCCTCGGGCGCCGGTCCGCCCTCCTTCAGCATCCGCCGCACGGTGTCGCGCAGGGCCCGCAGCTCCGCCCCGGTCGCCCCGACGGCGTGGCGGGCCATCAGCGAGGAGGCGGCCTGGCCGAGCGCGCAGGCCTTCACGTCGTGGGCGAAGTCGGTGACCGTATCGCCCTCGGTGGCGAGGTCCACGGTCACGGTCGAGCCGCACAGCTTCGAATGCTTGGACGCGCTCGCGCCCGGCGCCGGCAGCCGCCCGAGGCGCGGGATGTCCGCCGCGAGGGCGAGGATGCGGGCGTTGTAGATGTCGTCGAGCATGGCAGTCGTACTTTGGGCGAGAGGGGCCACCGGACTGACGAATCGGGCTTGACCGGACCGGTCCGACTTTGGCTTGACGGGCGGATGCCCCGGAGCGCAAGGACCTGCCGCGCCCCCGGTGCATTGCGCGGCCGAGCCGAGCCCGTGATATAGGCACCGAGGCCCGGCTCCGCGAGACGCCGCCGGGTCGCGGCGCGGTGCGCGCGACGGCAGGGCGGCCCCGACGAACCGGAGATCCGGGTCGCCCCGACCCTGGCCACGATCTTGGAGGCGTGATGGACGCGGTGCTGAAGTCCTTGTCGGTCCGGGCCCCGGAGGCGGCCGACAAGCGCAGCGACGCCCCCCGGCCGGATCGCGTCACCGAGCGGCCGACCCGCCAGGAGGCCGAGGACGCCGTGCGCACCCTGCTGCGCTGGGCTGGCGACGACCCGGAACGCGAGGGCCTGATCGAGACGCCGCAACGGGTGGTGAAGGCCTACGAGCAGATTTTCGGCGGCTACCGCCAGGACGCAGACGCCATCCTCGACCGGGTGTTCGAGGAGGTCGAGGGCTATTCCGACATCGTGCTGGTGCGCGACATCCCGTTCCACTCGCACTGCGAGCACCACATGGTGCCGTTCATGGGCCACGCCCACATCGCCTATTACCCGCGCCGCGGCGTCGTCGGGCTCTCGAAGCTCGCCCGGGTGGTCGACACCTTCGCCCGCCGGCTCCAGACCCAGGAGACGATGACCGCCCAGATCGCCGACGTCATCGATTCGGTGCTCCATCCCCGCGGCGTCGCCGTGATGGTGGAGGCCGAGCACCTGTGCATGGCGATGCGCGGCGTGCAGAAATCCGGCGTCTCGACCATCACCACCCAGTTCACCGGCGTGTTCAAGCAGGACCCGACCGAGCAGGTCCGCTTCCTCACCCTGGTCCGCGACCGGCGATGACCGCGCTTCCGACCTTCGCCGCACCCGGTCCCAAGCGCGAGCTGGAAGAGGGCGAGACCTTCACGCCGCGCTTCGGCCCGGACGGCCTGATCACCGCGGTGGCGGTCGATGCCGACACGGGCGCGGTCCTGATGCTCGCGCACATGAACGCCGAATCGCTGGCGCGCACGCTCGCGACCGGCGAGGTCTGGTACTGGTCGCGTTCGCGCGGGGAGCTCTGGCACAAGGGCGCCACCAGCGGACAGATCCAGACGCTTGTCGAGATGCGGGTCGATTGCGACCAGGACGCGCTCCTGCTGCGGGTGCGCGTCGGCGGTGATGGCGGGTGCTGCCATACCGGGCGGCGGGACTGCTTTTATCGGGGTGTCGTGTACGACGCCGAGAGCGGGGCGGTGAAGCTGGTTCCCCACGCTTCGTAAAGCACCGCCGCTCAACCCTCCCTCCTCTGCGGGGGAGGGTGGCGAGCGAAGCGAGCGCAGCGGGATGAAGTCCCGCCGAGAGGGGCGGCGGGACGCTGATCCAGCGGGCGCCTGTCACCACACTCGCGGCCTCTCCGGAAGCGGCGTCCCCTCTCCCGCCCCGGTGCGAGTGCTTCGCACTCGCCGTGGGGCACCCTCCCCCGCAGAGGGGGGAGGGTTCGGGCGTCGCGGGTTCTTCACCGCTTCAGTGCCGCCAACCCTTTCAGGTACATCTCCGGCAACCCGTTCTCCCGGCCCGCCGCGATCACGCCCTCCAGATAGCCCGGCCGCGGCACCCCGCCGTTGCCGCGCCCGAGATAGACCAAAGCCCGCCGCACCCCGCCCTCGGTCGAGACCGGCTGTTGCGCCTTGACGTAGAGCCCGCTCGCCACGCCCTCGTAGCGATCGAGGGCAGGCACGTCGCTCAAAGCGAGGTCCCAGAGCACGCCCCAGACCGTCCCGGTGGGGAACCGCTCCACCGAGGCGTAGCCCTCCCGCATGATCACCAGGCGGTGGCGGTTGAGCCGGCCGAGGCCGATGACCCGCGAGGCGGGGCAGCGCCGGGCCATGGCAGCCCGGTCCATGTTGGAGCCGTAGGCGAAGTAGAGCGGCACGAACGACCGGTCAGGCGAATTCGAGGATCACCGCATCCACCGCCAGGCTGTCGCCCTCCTTGGCCTGGATGGTCTGGACGGTGCCGTCGCGCTCGGCGCGCAGCACGTTCTCCATCTTCATCGCCTCGACGATCGCCAGCGGCTCGCCCGCCTTCACCTCCTGGCCGGGGGTGACCATGATGCTCTTCACCAGGCCCGGCATCGGGCAGAGCAGCTGCTTGCCCGAACCGGCGACCTCCTTGACCGGCATCAGGGCGGCGAGCTCGGCCTCGCGCCTGGTGTAGACGCGGGCCTCGGCGGCCGCGCCGGCATGGTGCAGCAGCACGCCGTTGAGGAGCGGGCGGACCTGGACCGCCGCCGGCTCGTCGCCGATGGTGCCGGCCCAGACCGGCTCGCCCGGGAGCCAGTCGCTCTCGACCATCCACTCGGTGCCGTCAGCGAAGGCGACCACGACCCCGTCGTTGGTGGTCTCGGCGGTCGCCTCGAAGCGCTCGTCGCCGAGGCGCACCACCCGCTCCTGCTCGAAGCGCAGCAGGTAGGGCTCGCGCATCTGGCCCGAGATGCCGCGCTTGCGCTCGTTCTGCAGGTGGTCGATCGCGGCGGCCACCGCCGCCATCCGGCGCGCCACCTCGCCCGTGGGCTTCGGGGCCTCGAACCCGTTCGGGAACTCTTCCGCGATGAAGCCGGTGGAGAGCCGGCCCTCCTGCCAGCGCGGATGGTGCATCAGCGCCGAGAGGAACGGGATGTTGTGGCGGATGCCGTCGATCGCGAAGGCGTCGAGGGCCTGGGCCTGCGAGGAAATCGCCTCGGCGCGGGTCGGCGCCCAGGTGACGAGCTTGGCGATCATCGGATCGTAGTGGATCGCGATCTCGCTGCCCTCCTCGACGCCGGTGTCGTTGCGCACGATCGCCTCGCCGAACTCGCCCTCCTCCGGCGGCCGGTAGGTGGTGAGCCGGCCGATCGAGGGCAGGAAGTTGCGGGTCGGGTCCTCGGCGTAGACGCGGCTCTCCACCGCCCAGCCGTTCAGCTTCACGTCGTTCTGGGCAATCGGCAGCGTCTCGCCGGCGGCGACCCGGATCATCAGCTCGACGAGATCGAGGCCGGTGATCATCTCGGTCACCGGGTGCTCGACCTGGAGCCGGGTGTTCATCTCGAGGAAGTAGAACGACTTGTCCTGGCCGGCGACGAACTCGACGGTGCCGGCGGAATCGTAGTTCACGGCCTTGGCCAGCGCCACCGCCTGCTCGCCCATCTTGCGCCGGGTCGCCTCGTCGAGGAGCGGGCTCGGCGCCTCCTCGATGACTTTTTGGTTGCGGCGCTGGATCGAGCACTCGCGCTCGCCGAGATAGACGACGTTGCCGTGCTTGTCGCCGATGACCTGGATCTCGATGTGGCGCGGATCGGTGATGAACTTTTCCACGAAGACCCGGTCGTCGCCGAAGGACGAGGCGGCCTCGGAACGGGCGCGGGCGAAGCCCTCCGCCACCTCGTCGGCCGAGTGCGCGATGCGCATGCCCTTGCCGCCGCCGCCGGCCGAGGCCTTGATCATCACCGGATAGCCGATCTCGTCCGCGATGGTGACGGCGTGCTCGGGGGACTCGATCACCCCGAGGAAGCCCGGCACGGTCGAGACCTGCGCGGCGGAGGCCGCCTTCTTCGACTCGATCTTGTCGCCCATGGCGGCGATTGCCGCCGGGTTTGGGCCGATGAACACGATGCCGGCGGCTTCGAGCGCCTTCGGGAAGGCCTCGCGCTCCGAGAGGAAGCCGTAGCCGGGATGCACGGCCTGGGCGCCGGTCTGCCGGCAGGCCTCCACGATCTTGTCGATGACGAGGTAGGACTGGGCCGCGGCGGCCGGGCCGATATGCACCGCCTCGTCGGCCATGGCGACGTGCAGCGCGTCGCGGTCGGCGTCGGAATAGACCGCCACCGTCTTGATCCCCATCCGGCGCGCCGTCTTGATGATGCGGCAGGCAATCTCGCCGCGGTTGGCGATCAGGATCTTGTCGAACATCGGAGCGCGCACTCGAGCCTTGAGGAGAAGCCGGGCCGGGGTGGGACACACCCAAGCTCATCCCCGTTAAAGCATGGCGCGCGCGGCGCAAAGCCGGCTGTTCTCGGCCAAAGGGGCGAACCCCGTCACGCGGCGCAAAAGGGCGAACCCGTCTTCACGCGGCCCGGAAGGGCGGAGCCCGTCTTCATGCGGCCAGAAGGGCGGAGCCCGTCTTTGCAGCACAGCGGGGCGGAGCCCGTCTTTGCAGCACAGCGGGCCGAAGCCCGTCTTCACGCAGCGACCGCGTAGGCCAGGATCTCCTCGACCGCCTCGTCGGCCCCGGCCCGCGCCCGGTTGGCCTTGAGGGCAAAGCCGATCAGCACCGCGTCGTTGGTCTCGGCTTCGCGCACCACCTCGACGGCGATGCGAGCCCCCGTCGCGGTCGGCCCGCGGCCGCAAGCCAGCGAGGCGGCGAGCCAGTGGGCGGTGTCGGCGTCGATGTGGCCGGTCGGGCGCTCGCCCCAGACCGCGAAGTCGACCACCGCGGCGACCAGCCAGTCGGCGAAGGCGGCGTCGGCGGCCTGGACCGCCCGGTCGAGGCCGAACAGCATGTCGGCCTCGTCGCGGCAGGTCAGCCCGTCGGGCAGCACGGTCCGGCCGAGCTCGCGCACGTCCTCCAGGCCGATGGTGCCGGCAGCGATGATACGGTTGCAGAAGTGTTGCAGCGAAGCGTTGATCATCTGTCCATGCCTCCCCGGCCTTTGTTGTGCCGGTGCTTGTCCCTGTATGAGGAGGACTATGCGGGGCGGGGTGGCTTCGACAGGTTAACGGGGGGATCTGAATCCCTGTTCAGGTTAAAGCCCGGCAACGGGACGGCGTTGCCAAAACGTTGCGAGGATGGATCGACGCGAGACGCGGATCGCATGATCCCAACGCGAAAGCTCTGGAGAGCGACGAGCGGGAGGCATATGCTTGGCATATGCCAATCCGAGGTGCCCGCATGGCGAGACCGACCCCGATACCGCAGCCGCGCGAGGTGAAGCTGTTTCGCAACAATCGCAGCCAGGCCGTGCGCATCCCGGCCGAGTTCGCCTTGCCCGGAGACCGGGTCCGCATCAGCCGCGATGGCGACCGCCTCATCCTGGAGCCGATCGGCAAGAAGGACCTTCTGGATGTCCTGGCGACCCTGGAGCCGATCGAGGAGGATTTCCCGGACTTCGACGAGACGCTGCCGCCCCTGGACGATGATCCGCTATGAGCGGCCCACGCTTCCTGCTCGATACGAACATCCTGTCCGATCTGATTCGCAACCCGTCCGGTGCCGTGGCCCGGCAGATCGCCCGGGTCGGCGGCAAAGGCATCGCGACGAGCATCGTCTCGGTCGCGGAACTCCGCTACGGTTGCGCGAAGCGGGGGTCGGCTCGCCTTCTCCGTCAGGTCGAAGCCGTCCTGGAGGCGATCGACGTGGTGCCGTTCGAGACTCCCGCCGATGTCATCTACGGAAGAATTCGCGCCGATCTCGAGGCTGCAGGTCGGCCGATCGGGCCGAACGATCTCCTCATCGCCGCTCAGGCGCTCGCGCTCGAGATCCCGCTCGTGACGGCGAACGAGGCGGAGTTTCGGCGGGTCGGCGGGCTGACAGTCGAGAACTGGCTTTAACGCATCGGCATGCCGTCACGGCGGCGCGGAAGGGCGGAGCCCGTCTTCACGCGGCCCAGAAGGGCGGCGCCCGTCTTCACGCAGCGACCGCGTAGGCCAGGATCTCCTCGACCGCCTCGTCGCCCCCGGCCCGCGCCCGGTTGGCCTTGAGGGCAAAGCCGATCAGCACCGCGTCGTTGGTCTCGGCCTCGCGCACCACCTCGACGGCGATGCGGGCGCCGATCGCGGTCGGCCCGCGGCCGCAGCCCAGCGAGGCGGCGAGCCAGTGGGCGGTGTCGGCGTCGATATGCCCGGTCGGGCGCTCGCCCCAGACCGCGAAGTCGACGACCGCGGCGACCAGCCAGTCGGCGAAGGCGGCGTCGGCAGCCTGGACCGCGCGGTCGAGGCCGAACAGCATGTCGGCCTCGTCGCGGCAAGTCAGACCGTCGGGCAGCACGGTCCGGCCGAGCTCGCGCACGTCCTCCAGGCCGAGGGTGCCGGCGGCGATGATACGGTTGCAGAAGTGTTGCAGCGAAGCGTTGATCATCTGTCCATGCCTCCCCGGCCTTTGTTGTGCCGGTGCTTGTCCCTGTATGAGGAGGACTATGCGGGGCGGGTGGGCTTCGACAGGTTAACGGGGGGATCTGAATCCCTGTTCAGGTTAAAGCCCGGCAACGGGACGGCGTTGCCAAAGCGTTGCGACGACCGGGCGAATGCGAGCCGGCATGGTCCCCGGCAGACCGGATCGTCTGCCGGGAAGCGGCCCCATACGGGGCCCGGTCAAGAGGGGCCGGCCTACCGCACGATCACCCGGGCATCCGCCCCGACCCGGTTGTACAGGTCGACCACGTCGATGTTGCGCATGCGGATGCAGCCCGAGGACGCCGCCTGGCCGATGCGCTCCGGCTCGTTGGTGCCGTGGATGCGGTAGAGCGTGTCCTTGCCGGAGCCGTCCGCCAGGTAGAGGGCGCGGGCGCCGAGCGGGTTGGCGGGGCCGCCCTGCATGGCGTGGACGTGGGGCCAGCGCTTGATCATCTCGGCCGGCGGGTGCCAGTCGGGCCAGGCGGCCTTGCGGAAGATCCGCGCCGTGCCGTTCCAGCCATAGGCCTCGTCGCCGACGGTGACGCCGTAGCGGATCGCCTTGCGGTCGGGCAGGACGTAGTAGAGCTGGCGCTCCTTCGTCTCGACCACGATGGTGCCGGGGGCCTCGCCGGTCGGGTCCTCGATCATGTAGCGGGCGAAGCGCCGGTCGACCTCGGGCTCCGGCACCATCGCCATCCACTCCTTGTCCTTGGCGGACAGTTCGGGATCGGGGGTGGCCTTGTACATGCAGCCCGGCAGCGCCAGGAGGGCCCCCGTCAGAACGAGCGCGAGGGCGGGGCGGGGGCGGCGCATCGGGAGAGAACCTTGTCGAGCAGGCGAATCAGTCTTCCTCGACGGTAAAGCGTGGCCGTTGGGCCGCGAAGCGCGGACCCGCGCCGCTGTGCACGATGCCGGCCGTGTGTTGCGTCCGGGCCATGGCCCTGCCACGGTGCCGGCCAGGGATGGGCCGTCGCACGACAGGCCCGGGGGAACGCGCGAAGCGGGCACGATGACGACGCTCTATCTCTGCCATCCGGCCTCCCTCGACCACGACACGCCGCCGGGCCACCCCGAGCGGGCCGACCGCATCCGGGTGATCGAGCGGGCCCTGGAGGACGAGCGCTTCGCGGCCCTCGTACGCGAGCAGGCGCCGCTCGCCGATTTGTCGGTCGCGGGGCTCGCCCATCCGGAGAACTACGTCGCGGCGATCGCGGCGGTAGCACCGGACGAGGGGCTGGTCGGCATCGATTCCGACACGGTGATGTCCCCGGGCTCGCTGGAGGCGGCGCGCCGAGCGCTCGGGGCCGCCGTACGCGCCGTCGACGAGGTGATGGAGGGCCGCGTCGCCAACGCCTTCGCGGCGATGCGCCCGCCCGGCCACCACGCCGAGCGCGAGCGGGCCATGGGCTTCTGCCTGTTCAACACCGCGGCCGTCGCGGCGCGTCATGCGCGCCGGCACCACGGCGCCGCCCGGGTCGCGCTGGTCGACTGGGACGTCCACCACGGCAACGGCTCGCAGGACATCTTCTGGGACGATCCGAGCGTGCTCTACGCCTCGACCCACCAGATGCCGCTGTTTCCCGGCACCGGCGCACCCTCCGAGCGCGGCGAGCACGACACCATCGTCAACGTGGCGCTGCATGCGGGCGACGACGGCGACGCCTTCCGGGAGGCCTTCAGCCACGGCGTGCTGCCCCGTCTCGAAGCGTTCCGGCCCGACCTGATCGTGATCTCGGCCGGGTTCGATGCCCATTGGCGCGACCCGCTCGCCAACCTGAAGCTGACCGAGGCCGACTTCGCCTGGGCGACCCGGGCGGTGATGGAGGTGGCCGACCGCCGCTGCGGCGGCCGGGTCGTCTCGCTGCTCGAGGGCGGCTATGACCTCGTCGGCCTGTCGAAGTCGGTCGCCGCCCATGTCGAGACGCTGATGGGGCGGTGAGCGGCGGACCCGGGCCCGCGACGGGTCCGGACCTTCGCTGAACTTCCGCAAGGTCGGCCCAAGGCTCACCATGGCGGCCCCGGGACGACGGACGCGGCGCGATGACCGGCAAGCGGGGGACGGACGCCCCCTACCCTTCCAGCGGCTCGTCGCCGACCATCTCGATGCCGAAGCCGGACAGGCCGACATAGGACCGCGCCGCGCTCGAGATGTTGCGGATCGAGACCACGCCGAGGTCGCGCAAGATCTGGGCGCCCAGGCCCACCTCGCGCCACTGGCGGACGCGGGCGGCCTCCGCGCCGTCCTCGCCGGCCCCGTCGGGCAGCTGCGACAGCGGCACGCCGGCGGTGCCGTCGCGCAGGTAGACCAGCACGCCGCGGCCCTCCTGGGCGAAGCGGCGCATCACCGCCTCGATGGTGCGGCCGCCCTCGATCACGTCCGCCACCACGTTCGAGCGGTGCAGCCGCACCAGTACGTCGCGGCCCTCGCCGATGCGGCCGTGCACGAAGGCGAATTGCTGCATCGGCTCGAACGGCGTGGTGTAGGCGTAGCCGGTCATCTCGCCCCACTCGGTCTTGACCGGGAAGGTACCGACCCGCTCGACCAGCTTCTCGCGCGCCTGGCGGTAGGAGATCAGCTCGGCGACCGAGATCTGCTTGAGGCCGTGCTTCTCGGCGAAGGCCGTGATCTGCGGCCCCTTCATCACGGTGCCGTCGTCGTTGGCGAGCTCGCAGATCACCCCGACGGGCGGGAGCTTGGCCAGCCGGCAGAGGTCGACGGCGGCCTCGGTATGGCCGGAGCGCATCAGCACGCCGCCGTCCTTGGCGATCAGCGGGAAGACGTGGCCCGGGCGCACGAAGTCGGCGGCGCCCATGTTGCCGTTGGCGAGCGCCCGCACGGTGTTGCAGCGCTGCTCGGCCGAGATGCCGGTGGTCAGCCCGTGCTTGACGTCGACCGTGACCGTGAAGGCGGTGCCGAGCGGCGCGTCGTTCGAGGCCACCATCGGCTCGAGGCGCAGACGCTTGGCCTCCGCCACCGTGATCGGCGCGCAGACGATGCCGCAGGTGTTGCGGATGATGAACGCCATCTTCTCCGGCGTGCAGAGCGAGGCGGCGACGACGAGGTCGCCCTCGTTCTCGCGGTCGTCGTCGTCGGTGACGACCACGATCTCGCCGCGGGCGAAGGCGTCGAGGGCCTCGATGATCGATGCGTGGGACACGGGCATCTCCTGCCGCGAGGGGCCAAGCCCCGAGGGGACGAGCCCCAGGAAGTCGTTGGGGGTGACGGCGCCGCCGGTCGCCTGCGCCACGGCGGCGGCCGTCTCCCGCGAGAGCCAGGGCTCGGGATTGTTGCACAACCCCGTCACCGCCGCCGGAGAGAGCCCGCAGCGCCGCGCGAAGTCGATGCGGGTCACGCCCTGCTGCCGGAGCCAGTCGCCGAGTTTCACGCCCCCGTCATAGACCCGCGGCGATTTCAGTCAAACTGAAATCGCCGTAATTTCACTCAGGCTGAAACAACCCGGGCTGAAACACCGGTACGGTGCCGGGCTCGGTCCCGACCTGCGCCCGGTGGCGCAGGAGGTGGTCGGCGAGCACGCAGGCCATCATCGCCTCGCCCACCGGCACCGCCCGGATGCCGACGCAGGGGTCGTGCCGGCCCTTGGTCAGCACGTCGACCGGCCGGTTGTCGCGGGTGACGCTCGCCCGCGGGGTCAGGATCGAGGAGGTCGGCTTGACGGCGAAGCGGCAGACCAGGGGCTGGCCGGTCGAGATGCCGCCGAGCACCCCGCCGGCATGGTTGGCGACGAAGAACGGCCGGCCGTCGTTGCCGGGCCGCATCTCGTCGGCATTCTCCTCGCCCCGCAGGGCGGCGGCCGCGAAGCCGTCGCCGATCTCGACGCCCTTAACGGCGTTGATCGACATCATGGCGGCGGCCAGATCCGCGTCGAGCTTGCCGTAGATCGGCGCGCCGAGACCGACGGGCACGCCCTCGGCCACCACCTCGATCACCGCGCCGACCGACGAGCCGGCCTTGCGGATCCCGTCGAGGTAGACGGCCCACTCCGCCGCCGCGGTCGCGTCCGGGCAGAAGAACGGGTTGTTCGGTACCTCGTCCCAGTTGAAGCGGGCGCGGTCGATCGCGTGCGGGCCGATCTGCACCAGGGCGCCGCGGATGGTGACCCCGGCCAGCACCTTGCGGGCGATGGCCCCGGCCGCCACCCGCGCCGCGGTCTCGCGGGCCGAGGAGCGGCCGCCGCCGCGATAATCGCGGATGCCGTACTTGGCATCGTAGGCGTAGTCGGCGTGGCCCGGCCGGTAGCTGTCGCGGATCTCGGAATAGTCCTTCGAGCGCTGGTCGACGTTCTCGATCATCAGCGCGATCGGCGTGCCGGTGGTGACCTGGCGCCCGCCCGTGCGCTCGTCGGCGAAGACGCCCGAGAGGATGCGGACCTGGTCCGGCTCCTGACGCTGGGTGGTGAAGCGCGACTGGCCCGGCCGGCGCCGGTCGAGGTCGGCCTGGATCTCCGCCACGTCGAGCGGGATCAGCGGCGGGCAGCCGTCGACGACGCAGCCGAGGGCCGGACCGTGGCTCTCGCCGAAGGTGGTGACGCGGAAGAGGTGGCCGAAGCTGTTATGCGACATCGTGGGTCTGCGAGAAATGGCGCCGCCGCTCTAGAGCATTTTGCGCCGCACGGGAAATCGCCTGGCGGGCCGTGCCGGATCGGCCGCCGCGCGGCCCGGCCGTGGCGAGCCGGTCGGCGCACGCCGATCCCGGCTGCTTGACAGCACGACGGCCCGGCTCGTACATCCGCTTGTTTTTGCAGTGCGAAAAATATTGTTCCGTGAAAATGTCGATGACGATCACAACGTTGAATCTGCGATCCATCGATCAAGCTATGAAACAGCAAAATATATAACAATTCTACGGCACGACTGACAACGACGAGGGGCGACATGAATCTCTTCAGGCTACCGCGATTCGGCGCCCGCAAGAGAGACGCGGCTCTCGATATCGCATTCTATCGCGATTACTACGCCGACATGCGCGATGCGACGGACGACGAGACCGTCGAACATTGGAGAAAGTTCGGACGCAAGGAAGGCCGGTTCGGCAGCGAAGCGCTCGCCCGCGCCGCCCTGGCGGCAGACGGCCGGCTGCCGAAGGATTTCGCCGTCGACGCCTACCTGCGCCTGAACCCCGACGTCGCGACGACGATCCGGTGGAATTTCGAGGCGGCGCTCCATTACATCGAGCACGGCCGGGCCGAGGGCCGGCCCCATGGCGGCGCATCCGAGGCGGCGGGACCTGCAATCGCCGCGGGCCGCCTCCCACGGGGCTTCAACCTCGCGAGCTACGTCGCCAACAATCCCGACGTCGCGCGGGCGATCCCGTCGACCGCCGGCCGCCTGAAGCATTTCCTGGAGCACGGCCTCGGCGAGAAGCGCAGCTGCACGCCGCTCTACTACGATGCCACGTTCATCCTGCAGTCGTACGGCGTGACCGTTCCGCGGGGGCTGCAGCCCGAAGACGCGGTCGCAACGGTCAAGCAGCAATTGCAGCGGCCGGAACACGACCCGATTTTCTTCAACGAAGAGGAAATCGCGAAAAGTTACAACATCCATACTCCTTGTTTTTCTAAATTTTTCGATCACGACTTCTATCAATATAAATACATCAAGCAGGACGGGAGGTTTCTGAACCGGACTGAATGCGTTCGGCATTTCTGCGAGATCGGCCAACACGAACAGTTCGACATCTCTCTCGACGGCGCCTTCGACGACGCGTTCTTCCAGGCCGAGTATGGCCGCGACGGTGCCCTAGCCGGGACGACGCGGCGGGAACGGTACGAGCGCTGGTTGAGGAGCGACACGGATCGGCCGCACTGGCCGAACCTGACCGTGCTGGCGCGCTTCGTCCACGACGCGACGTTGCCGCAGACGATCGTGTCCCACGTCGCGGCCCGGGTCGCCGAGGATGCCGACAGCACCGAGCCGACGACTCCGAGCCGGGTGGTGCAGGACCTGATCGCCTGGACGCTGGACCTCGGCGGACCCGCCGCCGTCCGCTTCCTCGTCGAGGTCGGCGAGGCGCGTGCGAAGCAGGGCCGCGTCGTCGAAGCCGCCGAACTGTACGCCCGCGCCCTCGCCGATGTGCCCACGCATTCGCGCGCCCTGAATCGACGGGCGGACCTGATCCACCGTGGCGGCAACCTTCCGCTGGCTACCCGCCTGCGCCAGCACATCGTGGCGATCGACGCCAGCAACGAAAAGACCTTCCGCAAGCTCGCCAACGGCCTGCTCAAGCTCGGCAAGCCGAAGGAGGCCGAGCGCGCCATGGCGGCGGGCGTGGCGAAGTATCCGGGCGACGTCGGCCTGCGCCGCCGGCTGCGCGAGATCCGGGAGAAGGCCTTCTTCGACGTCTGGGAGAGGAGCGCGGACGTCGCCCTCTCGGCGGGGTACGACGAGGCCCGCGCGCGCATCGCCGAGGCGGCGCGCTCCCTCGTCCGGGACGGCGAACGGCCGGTCGGCACGGGACGCGTCCGTCGCGTCGCCGTCTATGCCAATTGCGACCTCGCGCAGTGCCGGTTCTACCGGGTCGAGCAGCGGGCCGAACAGCTCGCGGCGGCCGGCTACAAGGTCTCCATTTACGACTACACGAAAGATCACGACAAATACATGTCTGATCTGATCGATCTCGATTACACGATTTTTTATCGCGTCCCGGCCTTCCCGAATGTCGTCGACGCCATCACGAGGACGGCCGAGCTCGGCGTGGTGACGATCTACGACATCGACGACCTGGTCTTCGAGGCGGAATATTTCCCGCCGGCGCTCGAGACCTATGTCGGCCTGATCGACGCGCGCCAGCACGCATCGATGGCCTGCGGCGTCAGCCTGTTCGCGGAGGCCGCGGCCTTGTGCGATTACGGCATGGCCTCGACCCCGAGCCTCGCCCGGCACCTCGAGCGCCGGGTCCGCACCGGGACGGTGTTCCACCAGCCCAACGCCCTAAGCAGCGCCCACCTCGTCAGCATGCAGGGCGAGGCGCGCGCGTCCCGCGACGTCGTCACGATCTTCTACGGATCGGGCACCAAGGCCCACAAGCTCGACTTCGAGCGGCTGATCGAGCCGGCGCTCGCGCGCCTGCTCGAGACCCATGGCGGCCGCATCCGCATCGTGGTGATCGGCGAGATCACGGTCTCCGACCGGCTGCGGCCCTGGTCCGACTACATCATCGCGTCGCGGCCGATCGCCAACGTGGCGTCGTACTGGGACCTCCTGCGGGAGGCCGACATCAACATCTCGGTGCTGGTGCCGGACGTGTTCAACGACTGCAAGAGCGAGATCAAGTGGATGGAGGCCGCGATGTTCGGCATCCCGTCCGTGGTCAGCAGCACGCAGACGCATCGCGAGGTGATCGTCGAGGGCGAGACCGGCTTCCTGTGCGAGACGAGCGAGGCGTTCCACGCCGCCCTCGACCGCCTGGTCCGCTCGCCCGAGGACCGGGCCCGGATCGGTGCGGCGGCCAGGCGCGTCGTGGTCGAGCGCTACGGGCTCGAGCGTCAGGCCCGCGGCCTGACCGAGATCATCGACCGCACGACGTCCCGCCAGCTCGAGCCGCGCCGCAAGCTCGTCATCGTCAATGTGTTCTATCCGCCGCAGGCCATCGGCGGCGGGACGCGGGTGGTCTACGACAACGTCCGCTCGCTGCGCACGATCCTGGGACCCGAGTGGCAGATCGACGTGATCTGCACCCTTCAGGACGGCCCGACCCCCTATGCCCTTGATTGGTACGTGCGCGACGGCGTGCGGGTGTTCTGCATCGCCACGGCCGATCACCCGGACATCGACATCCACGTCGAGGATCCCGAGATGGGTCGTGTCTTCGACCGCGTCCTCGACCGGATCGCGCCGGACCTGATCCACTTCCACTGCATCCAGCGGCTGACCACGACCTGCGTCACCGCGGCGATCCGGCGCCGCATCCCCTACCTGATCACGATGCACGACGGTTGGTGGATCTCGCCGTACCAGTTCCTGACCAACGGCAACCGGGTGGTCGAGACCTACGACTACAGCGGCAAGGCCTCGCTCGACACGTTCATGAGCGACGGCTACGCCCGTGCCCGGACGCTGTTGCGCTGCCTGAAGGGCGCCGCCCGCGTGCTGACCGTGTCGCAGCCCTTCGGCGACCTGTGCCGGAAGGTCGGCCTCTCGGAGATCGAGGTGGTCGAGAACGGCGTCTCGCGCCTGCCGGAGGTGACCCGGACCGAGAGCCCGACCGGCCGGGTGCGCCTCGGCTTCATCGGGGGGCTGGCCGACCACAAGGGCTACGGCCTGATCCGCAACGTGATCCGCAACGAGCCGTTCCGGAACCTGAGCCTGCTGCTCATCGACCACGCCATGCATCCGACCGAGCAGGTGAGCGAGGAGTGGGGCAGCGTGCCGGTCACGATCCGGGGCAAGTTCCCGCAATCGAGCGTCGGGGACCTCTACGCGGCCATCGACGTGCTGCTGGCGCCCTCGGTCTGGCCGGAGAGCTACGGCCTGGTGACACGGGAGGCGATCGCCTCGGGATGCTGGGTCGTGGCCTCGAACCGGGGCGCGGTCGGCGAGTGCATCGCCGAGGGCCGCAACGGCTACGTCGTCGACGTGTCGGACGAGACCGGGCTGCTGGCGGCGTTGCGCTTCATCGACGAGAACCCGGAGATCCACATGCGCGTGCCCGATTTCACGGCACCGATCCGGACCGCGCACCAGCAGGCGGAAGAGCTCGCGGTGATCTACGGCGAGGTGCTCGACGCGGCCCCCGCGACGCCGGCCTGAGCCTGGGGCGGCGCCGCACGAACCTCCCCGAAACGCAACGCCCCGGCATCGACCATCGATGCCGGGGCGTTGCGTTCTGCGGCCGGGCGCGGGCGCTCCCGGCTAGAGCGCCTCACGATCGCGCTGCACTCGCGGAGCGCTCTGTGTTGTTGATTTTGCCGCATTTTCTTCGACGAGCCGGCATCCACCTCGTCGGAAGAGGCCCTGGACTCGGGCGTCAGCGGCGCTGGAACAGCGGCTGGGCCAGGGCCTCGGCCCGGGCCATCCACAGGTCGCGCTCGGCCCGTAGCTCCTCGGCCTTGTCGACCTCCTGCTGCACGTGGGAGCGCAGGGCGCGCAGCTCGTCGGCCAGCATCGCCTGCAGCTCGTCGTAGCGCGCGTTCTCCTGGCGCAGCCGCGCCTTGAGCATCATGTTCTCGGCCATCAGGGCGGCGAGGTCGTCGTCCTCGCCGCGCAGGCCCGGCATCTCGATGTCCGGTGCCGCGGCGGGCGCCTTGACGGTCTCGGCCGCGGTGGTGGCCTTGGCGGCCTCGGCCGGGGCGACGATGCGCGGCTCCCAGGCTGCCTGGGCTTCCGCCTGGCGGCGCGGCGCGCCGTGGGCCTGGTCGGCGGCGTCGATCCGCGAGAGGGTCGCGAGCCAATCCTGGAGCGGGCCCTGGGCCGGCCGCGGCGCGGTGGTGGTCTGCGTCTTCAAAGCGGGTTCGGACACGCCGCGTCTCCTGCGATTCTTGCCATCGAGTTAACGGCGAGATGGTTAAGATCCGGTAAACGTCCCCGCCCCGGCGCCGTCCCGCGCCGGCTCCGCCTTGACACGGCCGGGCGCGACCGCTAGGCCCCGCCCCTCAGGACGAGGTCTCGTCCCGACGCCGACCGGTCCATGAGGCTGGAGGTCAACGCCCGACAGCGCGATGCGCCCTCGGGCGCGACTTGCGTTGGGCGAATCCTCGCTCGGGATCGGCCATCCCAACAAGGTGGCTCGCAGGAGACCGGATGACCAGGACCGACCACGCGCAACTGCGCATCGAGGACGCGGTGAACGAGCTCTGCCCCTGGTCGGGCAAGCCGGTCGCGGCCGACTCGCTGACGCTCTACAACGGCGCGGTCGTCGGCTTCTGCAATCCCGATTGCCGCGACAAGTTCGAGCGGGCGCTGAACCATTTCGAGGGCGCCCTCCAGGCCCGGCGCGCCGCCTCCGCGGGCGTGAACGAGTAACCCCGGAGACTGACGCGCATGTTCGAAGGCCTCTCCGACCGCCTCTCCGGCATCCTGTCCGGGCTGACCCGCCGCGGCGCCCTGACCGAGGCCGACGTCACCGCCGCCCTGCGCGAGGTGCGCCGCGCCCTGCTGGAGGCCGACGTCGCCCTCGAGGTCGTGCGCTCCTTCACCGAGAAGGTGCGCGAGCAGGCGGTCGGCGCCGTCGTGCTGAAGTCGGTGACGCCCGGCCAGATGGTCGTGAAGATCGTCAACGACCAGCTCGTGGCGATGCTGGGCGGCGAGGCCGGCGTCATCGACCTCAACGCGCCGGCCCCCGTCGGCATCCTGATGGTCGGCCTCCAGGGCTCGGGCAAGACCACCACCACGGCGAAGATCGCCCGCCGCCTGACCCAGCGCGACAAGCGCCGGGTGCTGCTCGCCTCCCTCGACACCCGCCGCCCGGCCGCCATGGAGCAGCTGGCGGTGCTGGCGAAACAGGTCGGCGTCGAGTCGCTGCCGATCGTCGCCGGCCAGTCGGCGGTGCAGATCGCCAAGCGCGCCATGGAGGCCGCTCGCTTGGGCGGCTTCGACGTGGTGATGCTCGACACCGCCGGCCGCGTCACCCTCGACGAGGCGCTGATGCAGGAGGCCGCCGACGTCAAGGCGGCCACCAACCCGCACGAGGTGCTGCTCGTCGCAGACGCCTTGACCGGCCAGGACGCGGTCAACACGGCGCGCGCCTTCGATGAGCGCCTCGGCGTCACCGGCATCGTGCTCACCCGCATGGACGGCGATTCCCGCGGCGGCGCGGCGCTCTCGATGCGCGCCGTCACCGGCAAGCCGATCAAGCTCGTCGGCACCGGCGAGAAGGTCGACGCGCTGGAGGAATTCCATCCCGCCCGCGTCGCCAACCGCATCCTCGGCATGGGCGACATCGTCTCGCTCGTCGAGAAGGCGGCCGAGACGATCGACCAGGAACAGGCCCTTCGCGTCGCCGAGAAGATGCGCAAGGGCAAGTTCGACCTCGACGACCTGTCGATGCAGCTCGCCCAGATGGAGAAGATGGGCGGCATCGGCGGCCTGATGGGCATGCTGCCCGGCATGGGCCAGATCAAGAAGCAGGTCGAGGGCGCCAACCTCGACGAGAAGATGTTCAAGCGCCAGCGCGCCATCATCTCGTCGATGACCCCCGAGGAGCGCCGCAACCCGGACGTGCTCAAGGCCTCGCGCAAGAAGCGTGTGGCGACGGGCGCCGGCGTCGACGTCTCGGAGATCAACAAGCTCCTCAAGATGCACCGCACCATGGCCGACATGATGAAGGCCATGGGCTCGGGCAAGCGCGGCATCGGCCAGGCGCTCGGCAGCATGTTCGGGCTCGGCGGCGGCGGCATGGGGGGCGGAATGGGCCCCCTCGGCAAGATGATGGGCGGCATGCCCCAGCCCACCCCCGAGATGCTCGCCGAGCTGCAGAAGTCCCTGCCGCCCGGCACCTCCCTTCCGCCGATGCCCCCGGGCCTCGGCGGTCCCAAGGCGCCCGGCCAAGCCGGCAAGCTGCCGGCAGGCCCTGCCGGTAAGGCGCCCCCCGCCGCTCCCGGCCTGCCGGGCTTGGGCGGCAAGCTCCCCGGCCTGCCCGGCCTCGGCGGCCTCCCCTTCGGCAAGAAGAAGTAGGTGGCGCGGGGTCTTCCAGGCCCCACCCGCCCGCATCGTCGAACGATCCTCGAACCTCAGACAGGAAGAGACCCATGTCCCTCAAGATCCGCCTCACCCGTGGCGGCGCCAAGAAGCGCCCGTACTACCGCATCGTCGTCGCCGACGCCCGCGCGCCGCGCGACGGCCGCTTCATCGAGAAGGTCGGCGCCTACGACCCGATGAAGCCGAAGGACGATCCGGCCCGCGTCATCCTCGAGACCGAGAAGGTCCAGGCCTGGCTCGCCAAGGGCGCCCAGCCGACCGACCGCGTCCTGCGCTTCCTCGACGCCGCCGGCCTCGCCAAGCGTCCGACCCGCAGCAACCCGCAGAAGGCCGAGCCCGGCACCAAGGCCAAGGAGCGCGCCGCCGCCCGCGCCGAGAAGGCCGGCGCCGCCGATTCGGCCGAGTAAGACCTCCGCCATGGCGCGCCGTCCCGACGCCCGCCCCCCGGGCGGCCGGGTCCCGAAAGGACCCGGCCGCGGGGGCTCCGACCCGCGCCGGGGCGCAGGCGCGCCCGCGCACGATCCGCGCTCCGGGGCCGAGCCCCGGGGCGCCGCCTCTCCAGCCGGACCGGTGCGGGCCGACCGGATCGCCGGCGACCCCGCCTTCGTCCTGCTGGGGGAATGCGGCCGCGCCCACGGCCTGCGGGGCGAAGTCCGGCTGAAATCCTACACCGCTGACCCGGCCGCGATCGGGTCCTACGGGCCGCTCACCGGGGCCGACGGCCGCCGGGTCGAGATCCTGTCCCTGCGACCCGCCGCGGGAGCCCACGACATCCTGATCGCCCGCATCGCGGGCGTTGCCGGCCGCGACGATGCCGAGAGCCTGAACCGCCTCGCCCTCTACGTCGCCCGCGAGCGCCTCGGCGCGCCCGAGGACGAGGACGAGTTCTTCACCGCCGACCTCGTCGGCCTCGCCGTCGTCGACCGCGCCGGCAACCCCGTCGGCACCGTGAAGGCGGTACCGAACTATGGCGGCGGCGACCTCCTGGAGATCGCGCCGGCCTCCGGCGGCAGCCCGGCCCTCCTGCCCTTCACCAAGGCCTTCGTGCCGGAGATCGACGTCGCGGGCCGTCGCGTCGTCGTCGAGCCGCCCGAGGACCTGTTCGCCCCGGCCGCGCCGCGGGATCCCGACGCCCCCTGAGCCGGGAGGCCGTCCTCCCGCATTCGCCCCGCCGGGCCCCTCGAGGATCCGCAAGAAAAAGCCTGCCGGGCCTCGAGGCCCGGCAGGCTTCGTCGTTTCGGGGCGGCGGACGGAAGTTCGTCCGCCTGCGCGGTCTTACCGCCCGCGGTTCTTGCGCTGCTGGCCGAGGCCGGAGCTCTTGGCGAGCTCGGAGCGCTGGGCGGCGTAGGTCGCGGCGACCATCGGGTAGTCGTGCGGCAGGCCCCACTTCTGACGGTACTGGTCCGGGGACAGCCCGCGGGTGGTCAGGTGCCGCTTGAGCGACTTGTAGGGCTTACCGTCCTCGAGCGAGATGATGTAGTCCGGCGTGACGGTCTTGCGGATCGGCACCGGCGGCGTGGGCTTCTCGGGCTCGGGGGCCGGCGGAGCGGCGACGCGCTCGAGCGAGCCGTGGACGGCCGCGATGAGGCTTCCCAGCTCTCCGACCGGAACCGAATTCTTCGACACGTAGGCCGACACGATATCGGCCGTGAGCATGACGAGTTCGCCCGGCTCCTGGTCGTGAGTTTCCACGTCTGACATCATAGGGTTTCCGCTTCGAGAGTGTGATGGACGGCAGCGTTGGAGCAGGCCGGTCCGGGTCCGCACCGCCACTCGGTCTTCTCGGGAGCCGTTGCGCACGAGGCCCTCACAGGGCCATGGCCGATCCCACAGAATCGTTGGCGATTCTTTCGCGCAATCGCAAGCTGGCATCAGCAACGCGGCGATGAAATCAGGTAGTTCCTGTGGATTTCATACAGATACAATCAATTGTAATATACTCAAGGTTGCAAAACGCGACTTGAATTCGCGGATAATTGCATAAACATCAACCGAGCGTCGTGTCGATCGAGCGACAGCTCTGTCGCCGGCCCGGATGCGCGCGGGCGCCCGGGCCGGCCTCGCGCTCACGCCGCCGGGACGGGCGACGGGCGCTCCGCCGGGCTGGCGGCGGCATGACGGGCTTGGATCTCGATGAAGACGCGCCGGACCTTGGGGCTCCGGGCCTTCATCCGCGCCTCGAGCTGGCTGACCAGCCGCTCGATCTCGCCGCCGGTGAGCCGGTCGTCGATGTCGAGGCTGACATTGACCAGGATGTCGGCCGGCCCGAGATGCTGGGTCAGCACCTCGTTGACGTGGTTCACGCCCGGCTCGGAGCGCACGATCTCGTGGATCGCCCCGACCAGCTCGGGCTCCGCCGCCTCGCCGACGAGGAGGCCGTGTGTCTCGATCATCAGGAAGATCGCCATGCCGATCAGGATCAGGCCGATCACGATCGAGGCGATGCCGTCGTAGGCGGGCTGGTCTAGGGTCTCGGCCAGAACCACGCCGCCGATCGCGACGACGAGGCCGGTCAGCGCCGCCACGTCCTCGACCAGCACGGTGAACAGGGCCGGGTCCTTGCTGCGGCGGATCGCGGTGACCGGCGGCAGCTTGCCCTTCTCGCCCCAGAACGCCTTGAGCGCGACGAAGCAGGAATACCCCTCCGCCGCGACCGCGAAGCCGAGGATCGCCAGGTTGACGACGTAGCCCGGAATGGTGCGGCCGAGGATCACCGCGTCGGCGGCGGGCTCGGGGTGCTGGAGCTTGTGGATGCCCTCGTAGACCGCGAAGGCGCCGCCGCCGAGGAAGATCAGCAAGGCGACCAGGAAGGCGTAGAAATACACCTCGCGGCCGTAGCCGAACGGGAACCGGGCGTCGGCCGGACGCTGCGCCCGCTTGAGGCCGACGAGGAGCAGGATCTGGTTGGCGGTGTCCACCACCGAGTGGACGCCCTCGGCCAGCATCGCGCTGCTGCCGGTGAAGAAGGCGCCGACGAACTTCGCCACGGCGATCGCCAGGTTGGCGCCCGCGGCGGTGTAGATGGCGCCGCTGCTCTCGTGGGCCATGGTCGTCTCGCGCTCCTCGGGGCTGGTTCCGCATCGGGACGGCCGCCGACCCGCATCGAGCGTGGCCGTGGCCGGCCACACGGTAACGCTGCGGGATGCCGGAAGGGTCCGGCCGGTCGCACGCCGAAGGATCGCGGGGCGCGGGTCAGGCCGCGTCGCGCAGGGCCGGCGCCGGGGCCGGCAGATCGAAGTGCCCGTAGAGCGCCGCGATGCTCGCCGCGAGCAGGCCGTCGAGCGGCGCCAGCGCCACCTCGTCGGGGGGCCGTCCCTCGACCCGCGCCGCGTGCTCGATGTCGCGCAGGTGCGCGGCGAGCGCGGCGGCGCCGACGTTGAGGCTCATCGACTTGAGCCCGTGGGCGGCCCGGGCGGCGGCCTCGGCGTCGTCGCCCGCCGCCCTGAGGGCGGACAGCCCGTCGGGGCCGTGGGCCGAGAACAGCCCGAGCACCCGCTCGACGAAGGCCGAGCCGGAGCCCTCCGCCATCTCGGCGAGGCTCGCGACGGTATCGGGATCGAGGAGCGCGGCGGGCGCGCCTGCGGGCTCCGTCCCGGGAGCGGGCTCCGTCCCGGCGGCATCGGTGGCCGTCCCGGCCTCCCCGAGCGCGGCCGCGAGGGTGCGGGCGAGGTCGGTGAGCGTGAAGGGCTTGAGCAGCACGCCGTCCATCCCGGCCTCGCGCCAGGCCTCGGCCGCGGTGCCCACCACATGGGCGGTCGCCGCCACGATGGCGGTGCGGCGGGACCCTTGCGCCGCCTCCCATTGCCGGATCGCCCGGGCGGCGTCGAAGCCGTCGAGGACCGGCATGCTGCCGTCCATCAGGATGAGGTCGAAGGCATTCTCGCGCGCCGCCTCGAGGGCACGGTACCCGTCCTCCACGGTGACGACGCGGGTGACGCCGAGGCGGCCGAGCGCCTCGACCGCGACCTCGCGGTTGACCGGGTTGTCGTCGGCCACCAGCACCCGGGCGTGGGGGTAGCGCGGCAGGGCCGCGACCGGACCGGCCTCGGCGCCGATTCCCGCGAAGGCGCCGCCGGTGGCGAGCGCGGCGAGTGCCGGGCGCCACTCGGCCTGGGCGAGCGGCCAGCGCAGCAGGGCGTCGGCGAGGCCGGAGGAGAGCACCGCGGCCCCGCTCGGCTCGCCCATCGGCGCCAGCGCCACGACGCGGCCGGCCCCGGCCGGGCGACGGCCGGCCCGGGCGAGGGCGGCGGCCTCGACGAGGTGGTGGGCGCCCTCCCCCGTCGCGGCCGAGGGGGCTTGCGGCACGAAGCCGGCCGCCCGCAGGCCCGCCGCGAGGGCGGTGCCGGTGGCGCTCCCCGACACCGCGACGACGACCGCCGAGGCGACGTCCGGCGCCCGCGCCGCCGGCTCGGCCGCGGCGAGGACGTCGAGCGGGATCTCGGCCCAGAAGGTCGAGCCGCGGCCGACCTCGCTCTCGACCCCGATCCGCCCGCCCATCGCGGCGACGAGGCGCTCGGCGATCGACAGGCCGAGCCCGGTGCCGCCGAAGCGCCGGGTGGTCGAGCCGTCGGCCTGCGAGAAGGCGGAGAAGATCGTCGGCAGGGTCTCGGCCGGGATGCCGATGCCGGTATCGGTGACGCTGAGCCGCAGGGCGGCCCCGGCCGCCCGGGTCTCGAGGCGGACGAGGACGTGGCCCGATTCGGTGAACTTGAGGGCGTTGTTGACGAAGTTGCCGAGGACCTGGCCGAGGCGCACCGGATCGCCCGCGATCGAGAGCGGCACGTCGGCGGCCACGACCGCCGCGAGGTCGAGGTTCTTGGCCCGCGCCCGCTCGCCGAACAGGGTGACGACCGTGTCGGCGACCTCGGCCGGGTCGAGGGCGATGCGCTCGAGCGTGAGCTTGCCGGCCTCCACCTTGGCGAAGTCCAGGATGTCGTTGATGATCGCCAGCAGGCTCTGGCCGGAGCGGGCGATCACCTCGGCGTAGCGGCGCTGGCGCGCCGGCAGCTCGGCGGCGGCCAGCAGTTCGGCCATCACCAGCATGCCGTTCATCGGCGTGCGAATCTCGTGGCTCATGGTGGCGAGGAACGACGACTTGGCGCTGTTGGCGGCCTCCGCCGCCTCCTTGGCCTCGCTGAGATCCTGGGTGCGGTCGCTCACCTCCTGCTCCAGCCGGGCCTGGTGGTCGAGCAGGCGGTCGTCGCGCTCGCGCACCGTGTCGAGGAGCCCGTTGAAGCTGGTGGCCAGCCGGCCGACCTCGTCGTCGGCGATGTCCGGGATCGCGGCCCGGCGGCCGTAATCGTGGTTCTCCCGCACCGCATCCATGGTGCGGGCGAGCGCGGTGAGCGGCCGCGTCAGGGTGCGGCCGAGGCGCCAGGCCACCGCGAACCCGACCGCCATGGCGAGCGCCGCCGCCAGGAGGCCGTTGCGCACGACGCCGAGGAGGCGGTCGGCGAGCTCGGAGGCGTTGGCGATCAGGGTCACGCGGCCGACGACCCGGGTGTTCTCGACGACCGGGACGCTGACCTTGGCGGTGTAGACGAACAGCAGCTGGAACGGGCTGAAGCCGCCGTCGTCGAGGTCGATGTCGTCGGCGAGCCGCAGGCCGCTGCCCTGCTCGGCCAGCACCGAGCCGTCGGGACGGGTCAGCCCGGCATAGACGACGCCCCTCACCTCCCGGATCGCCCGCAGGGCCGCGTGCGCGCCGGCCACGTCGTCGGCCGCGGCCGCGCCGGCGGCGGCGGCCGCGAACACGCCGGCGAGGTCGGTCAGCGCCCGGCGGGTGTCGGCGGCGTAGCGGTTGGTCTCCTGCCAGCCGCCGATCACCGTGCCGGCGGCAAGCGCGACGATCACCGCGCCGAGCACCGCCCGGCCGAGGCGCACCGCCAGGCTACGGGTGCTGCGCCCCCGGGACGCCGGGGCCTCAACCGGCCCCTTGGTATGACCTTTTGCCTGCCCGGACCGGGGCGTGGCCGCCGGCGCGAGGCCCGCAGCGTCGCGGCGCCGGCCGAGCCGGAAGCGGCCGCCGGACGCGGAGGATGCTTTGGTTACCGGGCGGTCGGCCGGGCGCTCCGGCGCCGGCGCGCCCATCTCCTCGGCGGGGCGGATCAGCCGGGCGCGCAGGTCCCGGTTCTGGCCCGGTCCGGGATTCGCCAGTTCCATGGTCTCCCCCGCCCCGTCGCTCACCGCCCCCACCTCACGCGGCCCGGCTCGCGGCCTGGCCGACGAGGTCGGCGACGGCGTCCCACCGGGACAGGAAGGCCTCGACCACCGCCGGGTCGAAATGCGCGCCGGACTCCCGCAGCAGGAAGGCGTGGGCGGCCTCGAGGGTCCAGGCGCGCTTGTAGGGCCGGTCGCTCGTCAGGGCGTCGAACACGTCCGCCACGGCGACGATGCGGCCGGCCAGCGGGATACTGGTTCCGGCAAGGCCGCTGGGATAGCCCGCGCCGTCCCAGCGCTCGTGGTGGCTGACCGCGATCTCGGCGGCGAGGCGCACAACGTCGGACGAGCTGTTGGCGAGGATCCGGGCGCCGCGCTCGGCGTGGCGCTCCATCTCCCGCCGCTCCTCGGCACTCAGGGGGCCGGGCTTGAGCAGGATCGCGTCGGGAATCGCGATCTTGCCGACGTCGTGCATCGTCGAGGCGAGGCTGATCAGCCGGCACTGGTCGGGCGGCAGGCCGAGGGCCTCGGCGATGAGCACGGTGTAGTTCGCCACCCGGGCGACGTGGTCGCCGGTATCGGTGTCGCGGTGCTCGGCGGCGCGCATCAGCACGGTGACGATCTCGCGCTCGCGCGCCTCGACCAGGGCGACGGCCGCCGCGACCTCCTCGGCGAGCCGAGCCGATTGCGCCGCCTCGGCCTTGTGGGCACGGCGCAGGGCCAGCAGGTTGGTGACGCGGGCCCGGATCTCGACCGGGTCGACGGGCTTGTTGACGAAGTCGGTGGCGCCGGCCTCCAGGGCGGCGCGGCGCAGGGCGCGCTGGTCGAAGCTCGTCACCATGACGATCGGCACGTGGGCGAAGCCCGGCAGCGCCCGCAAGCCCCGGATCACCGCGAGGCCGTCCATGCCCGGCATCTCGTAATCGGTCAGGACGATGCCGATCTCGTCGGCATGGGCCGCCGCGCAGGCCAGGGCGTCGGCCGGCCGCGTGAAGCTCTCGGGCCGGCATCCCGCGATCGGCCGCAGCGCCTCGAGCATCAGCAGGTTGTTCAACTCCGCATCGTCGAGGACGATCGCACGCATGAGGTCTCCTCCGGCGAGAGCTCGCCCCCGCCCCGCCACGGTGCCGGGGAAACCTTGACAACTCACCCCCCGGGGGGCGGCGTTTTCGCGCGATCGGGCGGCGATCCGCCGGTTTGCGACGTCAGAGGCTTTGAAAACCGGGCGCGAGCGGCGTAGAGCACGTGCGGCGGCCCCGCGACCCCGGAGCGGCGGCTGGACAGCCCCTCACACTTCCCGGCGCGGCACGAGACGGGCGCGCCTTCGCACGCAGGACAGACGAGACCAACACGATGGCCGGCTTCAAGGACCAGAACTTCAACGACCGGCGGAGCACGTCCGCGGACGCGAAGAAGGCCCTGCTGGAGAGGTTCCGGGCCCGGCCCGCCGCCGACGACCCGGAGATCCAGGCGCGCTTGGCGGAGCGCCAGAAGATCGCCGAGGCCCGCGCCGCCCGCACCGCCGAGCGCGAGGCCGCCAAGCAGGCCGAGGCCGAGCGCCGCGCCGCCGAGGAGGCCGAGGCCAAGGCCCTGGCCGAGCGCGAGGCCGCCGAGGCGGCGGAGCGCGAGGCGGCCATGGAGATCGAGCGCAAGGCGGCCCGCGACGCCCGCTACGCCGCCCGCAAGGCGCGCCGCAAGTAAGCGCCGCCCGGACACGCATACGGCCGCCCCGAGGGACGGCCGCCGACTTCTTCTCCACCCGCCGGGATCGCTTCCGGCGGGTTTTTCGTGCGCTCGCGCCTCATGCGGTTCCCGAGCGCTCGCCCGGCGATGGCTGCGCAATCGCAGCGCGACGCGGAGGCCGGCTCCGCTCCGGCGCCGCGCGGGCGGGTGATGCCGTCTCCGGACGCGATCTTCCGGAGAACGGGATCACTCGCCCTTGCGCGGACGGCCCCGGCGGGGCGCGCCCGACCCGGTCTCGCCGGCGCTCTCGGCCGCGAGACGGGCCGCCGCCGCGCGGTCGCGCCGGATCTGGCCGAGGCCGAGGGTCTTGGCGAGCTCGGAGCGCTGGGCGGCGTAGGTCGCGGCGACCATCGGGTAGTCGTGCGGCAGGCCCCACTTCTGGCGGTACTGGTCCGGGGACAGCCCGCGGGTGGTCAGGTGCCGCTTGAGCGACTTGTAGGGCTTGCCGTCCTCGAGCGAGATGATGTGGTCCGCCGTGACGGTCTTGCGGATCGGCACCGGCGGCGTGGGCTTCTCGGGCTCGGGGGCCGGCGGGGCGGCGACGCGCTCGAGCGAGGCATGGACGGCCGCGATCAGGTTCGCGAGCTCTCCGACCGGAACCGAATTCTTCGACACGTAGGCCGACACGATATCGGCCGAGAGATTGATCAGGTGCGAGGTCGGCGCCAGTTCGTCAGTGCTCATGAAGCTCCCCCTTTTTGAAAAACTTCTTTGCACATGTCGCCAAATTTCCTAACAGTCAATGAAAATTTTGATTTCGGAGTAGATTGTAACGGATAAGCGGGCCGTCGACACATTTTCCAGGGTGTCGCTGCTGATGAAAACGGTGCTTCATTGCCAATGGGCGGTTGTATATCGAACGATTGCTCGTCGGTTGGTACTGGCACTGACACGGTCGGGCGAGGCGAAGCGGATCCCGCATATCCGTGACAGGAAGACAGTTTCGCCGACAAGATTCCTGTAAGATTAATACTATCGGTTGCAATCCGTGCCGGCGAACCCGTCCGGCAGTGGCATCGGCGCACCGACGAAGGTCGGGCCCAAAATACAACTATAAGGCGTATTTGCTGCAGCCGGCCGCCGGCACGAAAAAAGGGCACTCGCCGGGTCCGGCGGGTGCCCTCGGGCCGCCTTGCGGCGGCGGGGGAAGCGGCGCGCGGGCGCGCGCCGCGGTCAGGGCTTCGGCGCGGAGGCCGGGGTCGCGGGCTTGCCGGCCGCCGGGGCGGGACCGGCGGCCTTCGGGGCCGCGGCCCATTCGGGATCGGGCCGCGGGCCGTTCGGCGCGCCGGTCGCGGCGGTGAGCTGGCCCGCCGCGGTGTCGTTGGCGCGGGTCCAGGTCTGCGAGCCGCACAGGAAGCCCATCAGGCAGCCGCGGACGTTGAGCTCGCCGGCCTCCTCGGTCCAGATCGTGACGTCGTAGAGCTTGCCGTCGTCGGCGTTGTAGATCTGGCCCTCGTAGCGGTTATCCGCGTTGGGCTTGAGGCCCATGATGAGCTGGTGGCCGAGGGCCGGCCGGCCGCGCTTCTTGGCGTCGACGTTCTTGAAGTCGACCCGCGGCTGGCCCTTGTCGTCGTTGGGGGTCTTCAGCCAGACGGCGTAGCCGCAGACCCGGTCGGTGCGGCTCGGGCACTTCTCGATCCGGATGCGGGCGCGACCGTCCTCGGTCAGCCAAGTCCCGCTCGGGTCTTTGGGGGAGGCGAGCGCCCCCGCCGAGGACAGGCCGAGGGCCACGAGCGCCCCGGTCAGGACCTTCTTCATCTTGTACATCCTCGTCTGGCGGCGTGGTCCGCCCATACCGTGATCCGTCGCTGATGCCGCATCGCGCGGCCGGATGCCAGAGGCCGGCCCATTGCGTCGGAATCGTGGGCGGCCGGGACGGACATGCTGCCTCACGGCGGGATGTCACATGGCCGGCCGCTCCTGCGGCGAGCTAGAGCAGCGACGCCGGGCGGCAACCCGCCCGGACCGAACACCGCCGAATTCGACCATCGCGATCCCGATCCCCGCGATGTCGAACCCGGCTGTTTCGACATCTGCGACCTCGATTGCCGCGATTTCGACTGCCGCGCCGCGGCGTCCCGCATCACCGCCAGGGCTGCCGCATGTTCACGACCGAGCTTCTCGTGATGACCTCCGCCACCCTCGGGGCGATCGTCATCGTGTTCGCCGCCCGGCCGGGCGTCAGCCTGCGCGCGAGCCTGCCGCGGCTGCCCCGCGCCGTCGGTGCCGCCCGCCGCCCCGCCGGGCGCTAGAGACCGGCGCCGGCCGGGCCTCGGGCGGGGGTCTTGTGGGAGGGGCTTGCAGGAGGGTCTTGCAGGAGGGTCTTGCAGGAGGGTCTTGCACGGGAGCCTCGGGCGGACGCCGCCCCCCGTCCGGGAATAGCGGGGAGAGCGGCCGGTTTTTCGTGCGGTGCAGCACCGCGGGAACCGGCAAAGGCTGCTAGACTTCGGGATATCGAATGCCGCGCCCTCGCGGCGCCCCGCCCCGAGGAGCCTTCCCGACCGTGCCGCACGCCTCCGAGCTGATCGCCATCATCGCCCTCGGGCTCGTCTTCGCGTTCGTCGGCGGCATGCTCGCGCAGCGTCTGAAGCTGCCGCCCCTGGTCGGATACCTGCTCGCCGGCGTCGCGGTCGGCCCGCACACGCCGGGCTTCGTCGGCAACGCGGAGCTGGCCGTGCAACTCGCCGAGATCGGCGTCATCCTGCTGATGTTCGGCGTCGGCCTGCACTTCTCGATCGGCGACCTGATGTCGGTGCGCGCCATCGCGCTGCCCGGCGCCGTGGTGCAGATCGCGGTCGCGACCGTGATGGGGCTGGCCTTGAGCTTCGCCTGGGGCTGGGGGCTGGGCGCCGGCCTCGTCTTCGGCCTCGCCCTCTCGGTCGCCTCGACGGTGGTGCTGCTGCGGGCGCTGGAGGAACGCGGGCTCCTCGATTCCGACAAGGGGCGCATCGCGGTCGGCTGGCTCATCGTCGAGGACCTCGCGATGGTGCTGGCGCTGGTGCTGCTGCCGGCGCTCGCCGGCCCGCTCGGCGGCGAGAGCG
The DNA here is from genome assembly GCF_900110515.1 of Methylobacterium sp. ap11. NCBI lineage: Bacteria > Pseudomonadati > Pseudomonadota > Alphaproteobacteria > Hyphomicrobiales > Methylobacteriaceae > Methylobacterium > Methylobacterium sp. ap11. Next base: position 73,586 of record NZ_FOEB01000028.1, read on the forward strand.
CCGGGGCGGCGCACGGCATCGCCGGCGACGGCAACATCTGGCTCACCCTGGGGCTCACCTTCGCCAAGGTGACGGCCTTCGCGGTGGTGATGCTGGCGGGCGGGCGCCGGGTGGTGCCGTGGATCCTCGACCAGGCCGCCCGCACCGGCTCGCGCGAATTGTTCACCCTGGCGGTGCTGGCGCTGGCCCTCGGCATCGCCTTCGGCTCGGCCGAGCTGTTCGGCGTCTCCTTCGCGCTCGGCGCCTTCTTCGCCGGCATGGTGCTCGCCGAATCCGACCTCAGCCACCAGGCCGCGGCGGATTCGCTGCCGCTGCAGGACGCCTTCGCGGTCCTGTTCTTCGTCTCGGTCGGCATGCTGTTCGACCCGACGATCCTCCTGCGCGAGCCGCTCGCCGTGCTCGCCACCCTGGCGATCATCCTGGTCGGCAAGTCGCTGGCCGCGGTGGCGATCGTGCTGGCCTTCCGCCACCCGTTGTCCACGGCGCTGACCATCGCGGCGAGCCTCGCCCAGATCGGCGAGTTCTCGTTCATCCTGGCAAGCCTCGGCATCGGCCTGAAGCTGCTGCCGCCGGAAGGGCGCGACCTGATCCTGGCCGGCTCGCTCCTCTCCATCACCCTCAACCCGCTGATCTTCGGTGCGCTCAGCCGCCTCGCCGGCTTCGTCGAGTCGCGCCCGGGCCTCGCCGCGCGGTTCGAGCGCGGCGGCGAGCGGATCGCGGTCTCCGCACACGCCAGGGGCCGGGAGGGGCACGCGGTGGTGGTCGGTTACGGCCGGGTCGGCGGCGCGATCGGCAAGGCGCTGGCGGCCTGGGAGCTGCCCTACGTGGTGGTCGAGCGCGACCGGCGCCGGGTCGAGGAGCTGCGCTCCGCCGGCATCCCGGCGGTGTTCGGCGATGCCGGCGCGCCCGGGATCCTCGACGCCGCCGATATCGGGCGGGCGCGCCTCCTCGTGGTGGCGAGCCCGAATTCGCACCAGGCCCGCCGCCTGATCGAGATCGCCCGCGAGGCCAACCCGGCCATCGACACGGTGGTGCGCACCCACAGCGACACCGAGCGGCGCAACCTCGAGGAGGAGAAGGTCGGCCTGGTGCTGATGGCCGAGCGCGAGGTCGGCTTCGGCATGGCGCTCTACGCCCTGCGCAGCCTCGGGCTCGGCGAGGGCGAGGCGCGGCTCTTCATCGACACCAGCCGGGCCGACAGCCGGGCCGAGCCCGTGGCGGAAGCCGAGCCCGAGCTCGGCGCCCCGGAGCTGCGGCCGCACCGCGAGGCGCCGGCGGAATCGTGAGGGCACCGCCACCCGGGGAGCCCGGGACCGGCGCCCGGCCGCGACGCGGCCGGGAGCGTGGCGTTGCGTCGTTCGGTCGGTTCACGTTCCACGTCGGCGCGTGTTATCCAGGACGGACGAGCACGATTCGCCCATGACGAGCCTGCGCAAGACCGCCCCCGCCCGCCCGGCCACGATCGCGGCAGCCACCCACGGCTACGCCGCGGCCCAGCGGCTGCGCCGGGCCGCCAACGACAACCGTCCCGTCCCCGGGCGGCAGCGGCACCTCGCCCTCGTCGCCGGGGCCTGGGTCGTCGGCCTGGTGGCGGCGGCCGTCGCCCTGTGGCGCACCGGGGGGTTCTGATCCGCCGGATGCCGGGAGGACGCCAAAAGCCTCCCCGCGATCCGTCGGCACTCGCCCAAAAGCAAGCGCGCCCGCCGGACGGGATGAACCGCCGGGCGAGCGCGCCGAAAAACCTTTGATCGCGTCGGACGGACGGATCAGCGGGCGTGGTGGTGACGGTGCATGCGGCGGTGCTTCATCATGCGCTTGTGGCGCATGGTCGGCTGCATGCTTTGGCGCGGGGCCATGCGCATGGCGGGAGCGCCACCCGGGGCACCCATCTCGCGCTGCACGCCGCCGAGGGGGCCGCCAGCCTGCGAGCCGGAATTGTTGTAGGGCGAGCCGCCCTGGGCGAAGGCCGGAGCGGCGGCGACGGTGAGGACTGCCGCGACCAGGCAGGACTTGAGGATGTTCATCGGGCACCTCGGGTAGGTCAGCCCGTCGAGTCGGGCCGTGATGAGAAGACGCGCACGGCCGCGTTTGGTTTCATGGCTCCGCTTGATTCAGTGTCGACCCTGTGGACGAGGGCCCGGCCACCGGCCGGGCCCCTCCCCCACGCGAGGCCTCGCGGGGCGCCGGCTCACCAGCTGGTGAGCACCGCGCCGCCGAATTTGCTCTCGATGAAGGCCTTCACCTCCGGCGAGCGGTAGGACTCGACCAGGGTCGCGACCCAGGGCTTGTCCTTGTCGATGCTGCGCACCGCGATCACGTTGACGTAGGGGCCCTTGGGCTCCTCCTTCAGGATCGCGTCGCCGGGCTTGAGGCCGGCCGCGGTGGCGTAGTTGGTGTTGACCGCCGCCGCATCGACGTCGTCGAGCGAGCGCGGGGTCTGGGCCGCGTCGACCTCGATGATGCGCAGGCGCTTCGGGTTCTCGGTGATGTCGGCGACGCTCGGCTTGAAGCCGACGCCCGGCTTCAGCTTGATCAGCCCCTTGTCCTGCAAGAGCAGCAGGGCGCGGCCGCCGTTGGTCGGATCGTTGGGGATCGCCACCGTGCCGCCGGCCGGCACCGCATCGAAGCTCTTGTGGCGCTTCGAGTAGACGCCCATCGGGAAGTTCACCGTCTGGGCGACGCTCTCGATCTTGTAGCCGCGATCGGCCTTCTGGTTGTCGAGATAGGGCTGGTGCTGGAACGAGTTGGCCTCGAGCTCGCCCGACGACAGCGCCTCGTTCGGCACGACGTAGTCCGAGAACTCGACGACCTTGAGGTCGAGGCCCTTCTTGGCGGCGATCGGCTTGACCGCCTCGAGGATCTGGGCGTGCGGGCCCGGCGTGACGCCGACGCGCACGCGCTGGCCCTGCGCGAGGGCGGGCAGGCTGACGGCGGTAAGGAGCACCGCCAGTGTGAGGGTACGCAGCATCGGGATCACGCTCCGGGAAGGTTCTGGAGAAGGGGAAGATTCTGGATAAAGGGGTCAGCCGTGGCGCAGGCGCTTGTTCATGCGCCGCGCCAGCCGGTCGCCGAGGGTCTGGACCAGCTGCACCAGGACGATCAGCACCACCACGACGGCGAGCATCATCTCGGGCATGAAGCGCTGGTAGCCGTAGCGGATGCCGAGGTCGCCCAGGCCCCCGCCGCCGACGGCGCCGACCATCGCGGAGAAGCCGATCAGCGACACCACCGCCAGGGTCAGGCCGAGCACGATGCCCGGCAGGGCCTCGGGGATCAGCACCTTGAGGACGATCTGCAGCGGGCTCGCCCCGAAGGCCCGGGCGGCCTCGACGAGGCCGCCATCGACCTCCCGCACCGCGCCCTCGACGAGGCGGGCGATGAAGGGGATCGCCGCGACGGTGAGCGGCACGGTGGCGGCGCTGGTGCCGATCGAGGTGCCGGCGATTGCCCGCGTGAACGGGATGATCGCCACCACCAGGATGATGAACGGCGTCGAGCGGGTGGCGTTGACGACGAGGCCGAGCACGCGGTTGGCCCAGGGCGCGGCCAGAAGCTCGCCGCGACCGCTGGTGGCGAGGAACACGCCGAGCGGTAGGCCGACCAGCGTGCCCAGCGAGGCCGCGACCGCCACCATCTGCAGCGTGTCGAGGGTGGCCTGGACGAGGAGGCGGGTCAGCTCAGGCGACATGCGAGGTGTCCGATGCGCCGGGCACGGCGGTCCGCTGCCAGCCGGCGAGGTCGAGGGTGCCGAGCAGCTCGACGTCGAGGCCGCGGGCGGCGAGGAACTCGGTCGCCCGGGTCACCGTGGCGGCATCGGGCGGGATCCCGACCACCAGGGTGCCGAACGGGCGGCCGGCGATCTCGTCGACCGTGCCCGACAGGATGCCGGCCGGGATGCCGACGTCGCGGGTGAGCTGGGCCAGCACCGGGTCGGTGGCGTGCGGGCCCCGGAAGGTGATGCGCAGGACCGCCTGCTTGCCCTCGCCCGCCCCGGGAAGGGCCGGGCCGGGCGTGAGGCGCGCGGCGAGCGCCGGCGGCAGGGTGCGGCCGGTCTCCTCGTCGAGGAAGGTGCGGGTGATCGCGGCTCTTGGCCGCGTGAAGACCTCGAACACGTCGCCGCTCTCGGCGATGCGGCCGCCGTCCAGCACCGCGACCTCGTGGGCGATCGACCGGATCACCGCCATCTCGTGGGTGATGAGCAGGATCGTCAGGCCGAGCTCGCGGTTGATCCGGCCGAGCAGGTCGAGGATCGAGCGGGTCGTCTCGGGATCGAGGGCCGAGGTCGCCTCGTCGGAGAGCAGCACCTTCGGGTTGGTGGCGAGCGCCCGCGCGATGCCGACGCGCTGCTTCTGCCCGCCGGACAGCTCCGCCGGGTAGCGGTCGGCCTGGGGCCCGAGCCCGACGAGGTCGAGGAGCTCCGCCACCCGGGCGCGGATCGCGCTCCGCTCGTAGCCCGCCACCTCGAGGGGCAGCGCGACGTTGCCGGCGGCGGTGCGGGCCGAGAGCAGGTTGAAGTGCTGGAAGATCATGCCGATGCCGCGGCGCTCCCGCCGCAGGGCGGATTCCGACAGGCTCGAGATCTCGGCCTCGCCGACGATCACCCGGCCGCGGCTCGGCCGCTCCAGCCCGTTGACGAGGCGGATCAGCGTCGACTTGCCGGCGCCCGAGCGGCCGATGACGCCGAGCACCCGGCCGCGCGGCACGGAGAGGTCGATGTCCTCGAGCGCCGCGACTGCGCCGGCGCCCCGGCGGGCGGTGTAGGTCTTGCCCACCCCTTCGAGGCGCACGAGGGCGTCGCGGGGATCGAGCCGGCCGCCCAGGTCCGCCGGCACCGGCACGCGGACGGGGGCCGTCACGGCGCGCGGGTCCGGGTGGGCGGGGAGACGGAAGCGGTCATCGGGGTCCTTCGGCGGGGCATCTGGTGGGCCGGCACAGAACCCCAGAACCGGACTTTCTGTCAACCGGAATGTTCTTTTTGCAGAACGATGCCGGGGAGAAGACCTTTTTTCGTCCGGTCGCGCTCCCGTCAACGCCCGGGCGGCGCGACGGATCGCAAAAAACCGTGCATTCTCCGGGATCTGCCCTTGCCCTCCCGGGTCCGCGCGGCCCAGGACGGGGGCTCGCAGGAGTGCGCGATGCGACGCCAACCCTTCGGACGCACCGGGCCCGCGGTGCCGGTGATCGGGCAGGGAACCTGGTACCTCGACGAGGGCGAGCCGACCGTGGCGGCCGCCGCGCTCAATCGCGGCCTCGATGTCGGGATGAGCCACGTCGACACGGCCGAGATGTACGGCGAGGCCGAGCCGCTGATCGCCGAGGCGATCGGCGACCGGCGCGACGAGGTCTTTCTGGTCTCGAAGGTCCTGCCCGGCAACGCCTCGCGCCGGGGCACGATCGAGGCCTGCGAGCGTTCGCTCCGGCGCTTGGGGACCGACCGGCTCGACTGCTACCTGCTGCACTGGCGCGGGCCGCACCCCCTCGCGGAGACCTTCGCGGCCTTCGAGGAGCTGGTGCGGGCAGGCAAGATCTTGTCCTGGGGCGTCAGCAACTTCGACGTCGACGACCTCGACGAGGCGGTGCGCGTGGCGGGCCCAGGACGCATCGCCTGCAACCAGGTGCTCTACCACCTGGAGGAGCGCGCCATCGAGCACGCGGTGCTGCCCTGGTGCCGGCGGCACGGCGTCGCCGTGGTGGCCTACAGCCCGTTCGGGCACGACAGCTTCCCGGGGCCGGCGACGCCGGGCGGCCGGGTGCTGGCCGAGATCGCCGAGAGCCGCGGCGCGACGCCCCGCCAGGTGGCGCTCGCCGCCCTCACCCGCGAGCCCGGGGTGCTGGCGATCCCCAAGGCCTCGAGCCCGGCCCACGCGGCCGAGAATGCGGGCGGCGGCAGCCTGACCTTGAGCGAGGCCGAACTCGCCCGGATCGACGCCGCCTTCCCGCGCGGACCGAAGCCGCGTCACCTGCCGATGCTGTAGGGGCGCGCGGTCGCCGTCAGGCCGCGCCGCGATCCGGCGCCGCGCTGGCGTGCAGGCTGTCGCGCAGGGCCAGGATCTCGTCGCGCAGGGCGACCAGCCGGTCCGCCGGCCGGCCCGAGGCGCAGACGATCTCGTTGGGGAACGGCATCGCCCGCTCGCGCAAAGCGGCGCCCGCCTCGGTCAGGCTGATGCGCATCAGCCGCTCGTCCTGTGCGTCGCGGGCCCGGTGCACCAGGCCCGCCGCCTCCAGGCGCTTGAGCAGCGGGGTGAGCGTGCCGGAATCGAGATAGAGGCGTTGCCCCAGGGATTTCATCGTCTGCCCGTCTTGCTCCCAGAGCAGCAGCAGCACCAGGTATTGCGGATAGGTCAGGCCGAGCCGGTCGAGGAGGGGCTTGTAGATCCGGTTGAAGGCGTGCGCGGCGGAATAGACCGCAAAGCAGATCTGGCTGGATAGAAGCAGCGCGGCGGCGCCGTCGTCGCCGGCATCGGTGTCGGACATGTCCCGCTCCTGAAGGCGCTCCCTCGGGCGAGACCCGACAATGGGCCGCCCGTAACGAGCCGAAGGCTCGCGATTACCTGTCATCATATTCCTACCAATGCGCAAAAATCAAATTGCGCACAATGAGAAAGGGGGCTATGACCCTGTCATGGCGGATCCGGGACCGCCCGGGATCGCAACCGCTCCCGGGGCCCGCCCGCCCCGACAGCAGGAGAAGTCCGATGTCCGTCGACGTGAAGTACACCACCCAGGCGACCGCGACCGGCGGCCGCGACGGCCGCGCCCAGACCCAGGACGGCAGCCTCGACGTCAAGCTGTCGACCCCCAAGGAGCTCGGCGGCGGCGGTGGCGCCGGCAACAACCCCGAGCAGCTCTTCGCGGCCGGCTACGCCGCCTGCTTCCTCGGCGCGATGAAGTTCGTCGGCGGCCAGGAGAAGATCGCGGTTCCGGCCGACACCACCGTGACCGCCAAGGTCGGCATCGGCCCGCGCTCCGAGGGCGGCTTCGGCATCACCGCCGACCTGACCGTCTCGCTGCCGGGCCTCGACAAGGCGACCGCCCAGACGCTGGTCGAGAAGGCCCACCAGGTGTGCCCGTACTCGAACGCCACCCGCGGCAACGTCGATGTCGGCCTGACGGTCGCGTAAGCATCGGGACAGGGCGGCCGCGCGCCGCCCCGACCGTTCGAGGCGCCCCTCCTGTCGGAGCGGGCGCCTTTTTCGTCTTCAGCCGGGCCGGCGCAGGCAGGCGGCGGCAAGCGCCAGGAAGGCGCGGGCGCGGTGCGACAGGGCCTCACGCTTGTCCCAGTCGATGCCGTGCTTTTCCTCCGACGAGAGTTCGCCGAAGGTGAGCGGGCTCTCGTCGGGCTTGAACATCGGGTCGTAGCCGAACCCTTTGTCGCCGCGCGGCGGCCAGACCAGCTCGCCGAAGACCCGGCCCTCGAACAGCTCCTCGTGCCCGTCCGGCCAGGTCAGGACCAGGGCCGAGACGAAGTGGGCCCGCCGGTCGGTGGCGCCACGGGTCGACAGCTCGCGCTCGATACGCGCCATCGCGCCGGAAAAGTCCTTCGAGCCGCCGGACCAGCGGGCCGAGAACAGCCCGGGCGCCCCGTCGAGCGCGTTCACGCACAGGCCCGAATCGTCGGCGAAGGCCGGCAGGCCGGTGGCGTCCGTCGCCGCCCGCGCCTTGATGGCGGCGTTCTCGGCGAACATCGTGCCGGTCTCGTCGGGCTCGGGCAGGTTCAGCTCGCCGGCCGAGACCGCCTCGACGCCGAAGGGGGCCAGCAGCTCGCGCATCTCGCGCAGCTTGCCGGCATTGTGGGTCGCGATCACGACCCGCCCGGAGAGGAGGCGGCCCATCAGGCGATCGCCTGCTTCTGGAGCGCGACCAGCTCGGCGACACCCGCCTTGGCGAGCCGCAGGAGGCTCAGGAACTCCTCCTCGGAGAACGGCTTCACCTCCGCCGTGCCCTGCACCTCGACGATGCCGCCCGAGCCGGTGACGACGAAGTTGGCGTCGGTCTCGGCACCGGAATCCTCGGCGTAGTCCAGGTCGAGGACCGGCGTGCCCTTGTGGATGCCGCAGGAGATTGCCGCGACGTGGTCGCGCATCGGGTCGACCGAGATGATCGAGCGGCCGCGCATCCAGGTGAAGCACTCGTGGAGCGCCACCCAGGCGCCGGTGATCGCCGCCGTGCGGGTTCCGCCATCGGCCTGGAGCACGTCGCAATCGACCACGATCTGGCGCTCGCCCACCGCCGGCAGGTTGACGACGGCGCGCAGCGAGCGGCCGATCAGGCGCTGGATCTCCTGGGTGCGGCCGGAGGGCTTGCCGGAATTCACCTCGCGCCGGTTGCGGTCGTGGGTGGCGCGCGGCAGCATGCTGTACTCGGCGGTGACCCAGCCCTTGCCGGAGCCGCGCAGCCAGGACGGCCCGCGATCCTCCAGCGAGGCGGTGCACAGCACCTTGGTCTCCCCGAAGGTCACGAGGCACGAGCCCTCGGCGTAGCGCGAGACGCCCCGCTCCAGCGTGACCTTGCGCAGCTCGTCGGGGGCGCGCTTCGAGGGGCGCATGGGCAACTCCTGTGCAGGCGTCGCGCGCGAGACGGCGCGACGCGGGATCGCGAGGTCGCGCGCTCTTAGGCGCTGCCGCCGGGAGCGGCAAGGGGACGGGGGCCTTGCGGCGGTCGGAAGCCGGACCCGCGACGTCCGCTTCGTCCGGGCAAGCTCGGGATTTTTTATCGACAACAACAGTTCGCTATGTCAGGATATAGACCAACATGGTCTCAAAATTTCATGATGCTTTAAATATTTCTCTTCAAGTATAGACTATTGCCTATTTTATCGGAGCCTTGCGATGATCCGTGCCTGCAAATTGAGCAAGATATCGGTTCGCACGCGCATCGCTGGCATCAATCTGGTGCTGTTCCTCGGTTTCGCGGCCATCGCGGCGATTTCCTACGTCGCGAAGAACGACATCAGCGATTCCATCGCCGACCAGCAAAGATATCAATCGCTGGCCGATCGCGCCGGATCGGTTCGAAACCAGATCAGCGAATTGCAGGTCATCTCGCGCGTGTGGATGTCCAGCCGCATCGGCAATCACGCCGCCGCATTCGAAGCGCAGCTGCGCAGCGCGAAGGACAGTGCGCTCGAATTGAAGGCCATATCAAATCATGAAAGCATCGCCGGCGATATCGACAAGCTGATTACCGAGATCGACGTCATCTCGGCGAAGGGCAAGGACGTCGACCAGGTCTTGCAGACCATCGGATACGCCGCCGACGAGGGAACCAACGGCAAGCTCAAGGCTGCGTCCGACGAGCTGGAAAGCCTGGTGAAGCCGCTGTTCCTGGAGGACGACGCGATCGGGATCCGCGTGTGGGCGGCAACCCTCGGGATGATGCGGCAGGTCGAGGCCTCGCGCGGCACGTCGAGCGATGCGGCGGAGGGCAACTTCGAGGGCGAATTGTCCCGCTTCGAGCGCTGGCTGAAACGATACGAGGCGGCTCACGAGGACGAAGGCCGGCCGATCAGGCAGGCCGGCTCGGCCTACGCCGCCGCGTTCCAGCAATGGTGGGCGACGGAGAAGCGCGCGACGATCGCCGGCGAGCATCTCAACGACCGTTTCGCGCTCGTGAAGCCGATCATCGATTCGCTGCTGGACAAGACGAATGCGATCACCGTGGGCGCGAGGGAGCGGCTGACCGCGTCGCAGGCGCAGACGTTCCTGCTGATCATGTCGGTCATCGGCACCTCGCTCCTGGTCGGGCTCGGCATATCCGTGTTCGTCGGCCGCTCGATCGCGACCCCGCTGGCGCGCCTGCAGGAGGCGATGATCGGGCTCGCCGGAGGGCGGACCGACGTCGAGATCCCGCTGACCGACGCGCAGGACGAGATCGGCGCGATGGCCCGCACGCTGCTGGTGTTCCGCAACAGCGGCCTGGAGCGCGAGATGCTGACCCGCGACCGCGAGCAGGCCCTGGGCCGCGACAAGCGCCGGACCGAATCCGTCGATGCCGCCGTCCAGGCGTTCGACATCTCGGTCAAGACCGTCCTCGGCGACGTGCGGGCGGCCATCGAGACGCTCGGCGGCGCCTCCCGCGACCTGGAGGTCGCCTCCCGGCACGTCACCCGGCAGGCCTCGCAGGCGAGCACCGCGGCGGAGCGTGCCTCCAGCAGCGTCTCGACCGTCGCCAGCGCCGCCGAGGAGCTGGATGCCTCGATCGCCGAGGTCGTCGACAAGACCAACGCGTCGACGACGATCTCGTCCCGGGCGGTCCAGCAGGCGCTCGGCGCCGTCGACCGGATGGAGTCGCTGGCGAACGCCACGCAGCAGATCGACGCCGTCGCCGGGGCGATCCGGACGATCGCCGGCCAGACCAATCTCCTCGCCCTGAATGCGACCATCGAGGCCGCCCGCGCGGGCGAGGCCGGACGCGGCTTCGCCGTGGTCGCCGCCGAGGTCAAGGCGCTCGCCGGCGAGACGAGCCGCGCGACCGAGGAGATCGCCCGGCAGATCCATCAGATCCATTCGGCGACCGGCACGACGGTCGAGGCCCTCGGCAGCGTCAAGGATACGATCGTCGAGCTCTCCCACATCATCGACGAGATCGCCGCGACGATCGCGCAGCAGAAGAGCACGGTGTCGGAGATCGCGGGAAGCGCGGCGAACGTCGCGAGCGAGTCGATCGCGAGCTCGAAGGCGATCCTGTCGACCGAGGACGCGGCCCAGGTCTCCTCCAACGCCTCGGGCTCCATCGCGTCGCTGTCGCGCCGGATCGAGGAGAACGCCGAACGGCTCGACGTCGAGGTCGGGCGCTTCATGGAGCACGTACGGGCGGCGTAGCCGATCGTCGGCGAGCGCCCGTGGAAGTCGCGAACGACCTTTTCGATGGCTCTTCGCTTCCCCCTCTCGACCTCATCCTGAGAGCGAGAGGGGGATGAGGGCTTCAACTCGGGTCGAACCGGCCCTCAGTAATAACCGTAGCCCCGGTGATGATGCCGGTCGTGGTGATGGCCCCACCCGCCGTGGTGACCCCAGTGCCGATGGGGGCGATGGTGGCCCCAGCCGCCGTGATGGCGATGGTGGTGGTGCCCCCAGCCGTGGTGGCGCCGGTGATGGTGGTGATGGCGGCCCCCGCCGTGGTGGTCGCCCCAGCCGTGGTGATGGCCGTACTGGACCTGGACCGGCCCGCCCTCGGGCGCGCCGGCGGCGCCCGGCGCGAAGGGGGCCGCCTCAGCGGCACCGCCCGCGAGAAGGCCACCTGCCACCAGGGCCGCCGCCGCCAGCATCCGCCGGCCGGCCCGCATCGGGTTGCGCATCGTCAGCATCGTCGCCTCCGGTTCGTCTCGCCGCACCGCGGTGCGGCCGTCGAGGGACACGATGGTGCCGCGGGACTGAACGCGGACTGAGATCGCGAGCCGGCTTCCGTTCAGGCACCCTCCCGCCCCGCGCTCCTGGCACGCAAGAGATCCTGCGGCGCCCAAGGGATCCTGCCCCCCCAAGGGATCCTGCCCCCCCAAGGGATCCTGCGCCCCCAAGGGATCCTGCAACACCGAAGGGGTTTCCGCCGCGCGGCGTCCCGTCCGCTTGCGTGCGGCGCGGCAGGGCCGCACAGTGAGGGGTCGTTTGGCTGCCGTTGGGTTGATGAACACGCGCGACCTTCCACCCCTGCCGGGCGGTTCCGGGCAGGCCCGTGCCCTGGCCGAGCTCAACGAGCGCTCGCGGGAAATCTTTCGCCAGATCGTCGAGAGCTACCTCGCCACGGGGGAGCCGGTGGGGTCGCGCAACCTCGCCCGCATCCTGCCGATGGCGCTCTCGCCGGCCTCGATCCGCAACGTGATGTCGGATCTCGAGCAGGCCGGGCTGATCTTCGCCCCCCATACCAGCGCCGGGCGGCTCCCCACCGAGCACGGCCTGCGCTTCTTCGTCGACGCGCTGCTCGAGCTCGGCGATGTCGGCCAGGAGGAGAAGGGACGGATCGAGGCGCAGATGCGCGCCGCCGCCTCGCGCCACCACACCTTCGAGAGCGCGCTGACCGAGGCCTCGGTGCTGCTGTCGGGCATCTCGCGCGGGGCGGGCGTCGTCGTCACGACGAAGCAGAACCCGCGCCTGCGCCACATCGAGTTCGTGCGCCTCGATCCCGGCCGCGCCCTGGTGGTGCTGGTCTCCGACGACGGCTCGGTCGAGAACCGCCTGCTCGACCTGCCCGCCGGCCTGCCGGCGGGCGCGCTGCAGGAGGCCTCGAACTTCCTCAACGCCCGCATCCGCGGCCGCACGCTCGGCGAGGTCAGGGGCGAGATCGAGGCCGCCCGGACGGCGATGAAGCAAGAGCTCGACGAGCTGACCGAGCGCCTGGTCGATGCGGGATTGGCCCGCTCGGTCGGACCGAGCGAGGAGCGCCAGCTGATCGTGCGCGGGCAGGCCAACCTCCTCGACGACCTGCGGGCGGCCGAGGACCTGGAGCGCATCCGCCTGCTCTTCAGCGACCTCGAGAGCCAGAAGGACGTCATCGACCTCCTGTCGCGCGCCGAGGGCGGCGAGGGCGTGCGGATCTTCATCGGCTCGGAGAACAAGCTCTTCTCGCTCTCCGGCTCGTCGATGATCGCCGCCCCGTTCCGGGACGGCAGCCAGACCATCGTGGGCGTCGTCGGCGTCATCGGCCCGACCCGGCTCAACTACGCCCGCATCGTCCCGATGGTCGATTTCACCGCCCGGGTGGTGTCGCGGATGCTGGAACGCGGGCGCGGCTGACTCGCGCCCGGCGCGCAACCGGTTTGTGGTGTGGGAAACGCGAAAATCGCGCTTGTCCCCCGGATTCACAAGCGCGACCGGCTCCGTCATGGTCGGGCGATGGCTCGTGATTCCCTCACCCCTTGAGCGCCCCGTCCCGCCCCCTGCGCAGCCACCAGCGCAGCCTGTCCGAGCTCGTGGCCTCGCTCGCCCGCGGCGAGGCGTCCGGCATCCACGACATCCTGGCCGCGGTGACGCCCGGCGGCGGCAAGTCGCTGCTGCCGGTCATCGCCGCCGCGAAGCTGATCGCCGCGGGAATCGTCGAGCGGGTGGTCTGGGTCGTGCCCCGGGATTCCCTGCGGCTCCAGGCGGAAGAAGCCTTCGCCGATCCGGCCTGGCGGGCGGCGCTCGACCACAACCTTTCGGTGCGGGCCGCCGACAACTCGCCCGACCCGAGCCGGGGCCTGGCCGGCTACGTCACCACCTACCAGGCGGTGGCCGCCGCCCCCGCCCTGCACCTCGCCGAGATGCGCCGCCGCCGCACCCTCCTCGTCGTCGACGAGGTCCACCACCTGCCGGCGCTGGCCGACGGGGAGGCGGGGGGCGAGGCCGGACGGAGCGAGGCGGCGGCCTGGAGCCAGGCGCTGCTGCCGCTGTTTCGCGCCGCGCATCTGCGGCTCCTGCTCTCCGGCACCCTGGAACGGGCCGACGGCCGGCGCATCCTGTGGCTGCCCTACCGCACCGAGAACGGCGCGCCGAGCCCCGACATCGACGCGCCGGGCTGGGCGGTGATCGGCTATTCCCGCGCCGAGGCGCTCGCCGAGAAGGCGGTGCTGCCGGTCAATTTCGGCGCCCTCGACGGCGAGGCGAGCTGGCTGGAAGGCGGGCGCACCTCCGGCCAGGCCCGGGTCGGCCCGCACCGGCTCTCGGGCTCGGGCCCGAGCGCGACGACCCGGCCGGCCCTGTTCACGGCGCTCCGCACGGGCTTTGCCCGCGATCTCCTGCGGGAAGCCTTCTTCGCCACCCGACGCCTGCGGGCCGAGCGGCGGCGCCAGCGCGGCCTTCGGAACACCGACGCCGTGCGCGGCCTGGGCAAGCTCCTGGTCGTCGCGCCCGACCAAGCGAGCGCGCAGAGCTACCACGCCATGCTCCAGGCCTGGATGCCGGAGGAGCAGGCGCGGCGCGACGTGCGCATCGCCACCTCGGCCGAGGCCGACGCCCACGCGGCGCTCGCCGCCTTCCGGCTCACCCCGGAGCCCGCCGTGCTGGTCACGGTGGCGATGGCCTATGAGGGGCTCGACGCCCCGGAGGTCGCGGTCGTGGCGGCGCTGACCCATATCCGCTCGCGCCCCTGGCTCGAGCAGATGATCGCCCGGGCGACCCGGGTCGATCCGCATGCCGGCGACTACGCCGACCAGCACGCCCTGGTCTTCCACCCCGACGACCCGCTCTTCGCCCAGTTCCGCGCCCGGATCGAGACCGAGCAGGCGACCGCGACGCGCCCGCGCAAGCGCCCGGCCGGTGCCGGCTCGCCCGAGCCGCGGCCGCCGGCGCCGACCGACGACGGCATCGTACCGCTGGAGAGCAACGCGCTCGGCCTGCGCTACGCCATGCTGCGGCCCGGCCCCTCCGTCGCCCTCGCCCGTCCCGAGGCGAAGGAGGGCGACGCGGCCCCCGTGCCGCCCTCCCGGATCGAGCGGGCGCTGCGCGCCCGGGTCGCCGCCATGGTGACCGCGCAGGCGGTGGAGGACGAGGCCGAGCTGCGCGTGACCCCCGGCGCCCCCCTGCCCCACCGCTACAACGCGGTGCTCAAGCGCCTCTTCGGCAACAAGAGCCGCGCCGCCATGACGGCCGAGGAACTGGAATCGGCGCTCGCCTGGCTGGAGCGCAACCGGCTGCAGGACCACCTGCACCTCCTGGAGGGCGACACCCGCTACGCCTGGAGCACCCGGCGGCGCTGGGCGGGGATGGAGCGGCGGCCGGGGTGACGATGTTGATCTGACAAACCCGAGCACCAGCAGGTCGCGGGATCCCCTCTCCCGTGTGGGAGAGGGGTAGGGGTGAGGGTGACACGGTCCTCGGTCAAGCTCTGACCATCCGCTGCCAGCACGACACTCAACGCTTTACACTGAAGCGTAGCACCCTCACCCCTGGCCCCTCTCCCACACGGGAGAGGGGAATGCGCTGGACTTGTCGACACGAGGTAAAACTTTCGCCGCTGCCGTTCCGTCGCAGCCCTTGCGGGACTGCCCCTACCCCCCATCTCGTCGGCTCTGACCGGAGGAACCTCAGATGTTCGATGCCAAGCGCCTGCTCGACCAGTTCCTCGGCGGCGCGCCCAGGGGCGGGCATTCCGGCAGTCCCTTCGGCGGCCATCCCGGCCAGGCGCCCCATGGCCAGGCACCCTACGGCCAGGGCCAGTACGGGCACGCCCCCTCCCCCCTCGAACAGGTCGCCCGGTCCCTCGGCGGCGGGGGCGCCAAGGGGGCGATCCTCGGCGGGCTCGCCTCTCTCGTGCTCGGCGGGCGGCGCGGACATAGCGGGGGCGGATTCGGGATCCCCGGCATGGGATCCGGCATGGGCTCCACCGGCCGGGTCGGCGGCCTCGCCCTCGTCGCCACGCTGGCCTACCAGGCCTACCAGAGCTGGCAGGCGAACCAGGGCCAGCGCGGATTCGCGCCGGCGCGGGCGGCCGGCTTTATTCCCTCCGCCGACGAGGCGGCCCGGATGCTCGGCGGGACCCGCTTCGCCCCGACATCGCCGGCCGACGAGCAGGACCGGGCCCGCGCGCTCCTGATCGCGATGATCACCGCCGCCAAGGCCGACGGCCATATCGACGCCGACGAGCAGCAGCGGATCTTCGGCGAGATGGACCGTCACGCGCTCGACGCCGACGACAAGGCGTTCCTGATGGATGCCCTGCGCGCGCCGGTCGACGTCGAGGCGGTGGCGCGCCTCGCCCGCGGCCCGGAACAGGCGAGCGAGCTCTACACCGCCTCCCTGATGGCGATCCGGGTCGACACGCCCCAGGAGCGGGCCTATCTCGATCACCTCGCCCGGCGGCTCGGGCTCGATCCGGGGCTTGCGCGCCACATCGAGGCCACGCTCGCCGCCGCCTCACCGTAAAGGTGAACACTTCGTTACCGGCGTTAACCATTCGCTAACCATCCGGCGCGCCTGATGGGCTGGTAACGAGTCGTAAACCCGTGACCAGCCAGACCCAAACCCGCCCACCGATTCGCTTTCGCGGCCGCTCGTTCCTGGCGGTCGTGCTCGCGCCCGAGGCGCCGATCGAGGATTGGCTCGCCGATCTCGACGCGCTCGCCAAGCGCTCTCCGGCGTTCTTCGCCGGCCGCGCGGTGATCCTCGACGTGACCGCCCTGGCCCCGAGCCGGGACGCGCTCCGGGAGTTGGTGGCCGCCCTCACTGCGCGCGAGATCCCCATCATGGGAATCGAGGGCGCCGGGGCGGGGTCGCTCGGCCCCGGGATGCCGCCGCCCCTGAACGGCGGCCGTCCCTCCGGCGAGGTGGCGATGCCCGGCGAGGCGCCGCCCGCCGCTCCCGTCGAGCGCGTGACCGGCGCGAA
Organism: Methylobacterium sp. ap11; assembly: GCF_900110515.1. Lineage (NCBI taxonomy): Bacteria > Pseudomonadati > Pseudomonadota > Alphaproteobacteria > Hyphomicrobiales > Methylobacteriaceae > Methylobacterium > Methylobacterium sp. ap11. The sequence continues at coordinate 89,879 of NZ_FOEB01000028.1, forward strand.
GTCGCTGATGCTGGAGAGCCCGGTCCGCTCGGGCCAGGCGATCCTCTTCCCCGAGGGCGATGTGACGGTGATGGGCTCGGTCGCCTCCGGCGCCGAGGTGATCGCCGGCGGGTCGATCCACATCTACGGGGCGCTGCGCGGCCGCGCCATCGCGGGGGCCGCCGGCACGCCCGGCGCCCGGATCTTCTGCCGCAAGTTCGAGCCCGAACTGCTCGCGATCGACGGCCTCTACCGCATCGCCGACGACATCGACCCGTCCTTGCGCGGCCGCGCCGTGCAGGTCTGGCTCGAAGGCGACGCCATGAAGGCCGCGGCGCTCGACTAAGCATCATCATCCTCCCGGCGAATTCGGCGGGGCGGGCTTCGGAAAGAAAACACACGCAGCGGCCGCGCCGGCCGCGACTTCGCAATTCGATCGGTAAGGGGGATCCATGGCCAAGGTCATCGTGGTGACATCCGGCAAGGGAGGGGTGGGCAAGACCACCACGACGGCCGCCCTGGGGGCGGCGCTCGCCAAGACCGGCCAGAGCGTCTGCGTGGTCGACTTCGACGTCGGCCTGCGCAACCTCGACCTCATCATGGGGGCCGAGCGCCGGGTCGTCTACGACCTCATCAACGTCGTCCAGGGCGACGCCAAGCTCCCCCAGGCCCTCATCCGCGACAAGCGCCTCGACACCCTCTCGCTGCTGCCCGCCTCCCAGACCCGCGACAAGGACGCGCTCACCGACGAGGGCGTCGCCCGCGTCATCGGCGAACTGCGCGAAAAGTTCGACTGGGTGATCTGCGACAGCCCCGCCGGCATCGAGCGCGGCGCCACGCTGGCCATGCGCCACGCCGACATCGCCGTCGTCGTCACCAACCCCGAGGTCTCCTCGGTGCGCGATTCCGACCGGATCATCGGGCTGCTCGATTCGAAGACCGAGCGGGCCGA
>NZ_FOEB01000042.1:0-26466 GCF_900110515.1 Methylobacterium sp. ap11
GTGGAAGACGACCACGTGGATAGGCTGGATGTGCAAGCGCGGTAACGCGCTGAGCTGACCAGTACTAATCGCTCGATCGGCTTGATCGCTCTCATGATCCGTGTCCGGATCACACCAACACCACACACACGATGAAGACGCGCGAACCAGCCACCCGGCTGCCACTCGCCAAACATGCTTGCCGAAACGAACGTGCTTGGCCGGTCTGGTGGTCAGAGCGGGGTGATCAGAACCCGATCCCATCTCGAACTCGGCCGTTAACCGCCCCAGCGCCCATGGTACTGTGTCTCAAGACACGGGAGAGTCGGTCACCGCCAGACCTGCCAAGCACGTCATACATTCCCTCGTCACGATCGAAACCACGAAGCCCGCCTGGCTCACGCCTGGCGGGCTTCGTCGCGTTCGGGCCCCCTCCCCTCACGGCGTTCCCCGCTCCATCGCCGCTCCCGCCCGCCGAAGCGTCTCGTCGAACGGGTTCAGCCGCGCCGAAATCCCCACCGCCTCCCGTCGCAGCATGCCGGCGATGGCCTCGCGGCGTTCGCCGGCGAGGCGGTCGACTGTGCTGCCGACGCTGAGCGCCGCCACCGCCCGGCCCTCCGCGTCGAGGATCGGTACGCCGAGTCCGGCCATGCCGGGGATCAGGCCCGAGGCCGCGGCGCAGTAGCCGAGCGCACGCGTACGGGCGATCTCGGTATGCAGGAACGCCTCGTCCAGGCTCGTCGCCTCGCGGATGCGGGGCAGGTTGTAGCGGATCACCGCCTCCTGCTCGTCGGCCGGCAGATGGGCCAGGATCGCCATCGAGCCCTGGCCGAGGCCGAGCATCACCCGGCCGCCGATATCGCCGGTGAAGGAGCGGATCGGCAACGGGCCGGCGGTGCGGTCGATGCAAACGGCGTCGTAGCCGCTGCGCACTAGGAGGAAAACCGTCTCGCCGAGGGCGCCGGTGAGACGCAGCAGCGCCAGACGGGCAAGGTCGCGCAAGCCCAGCGGATTGCCGGCCTTGGCGGCGAGCCGAAACAGCTCGAGGCCGAGCCGGTAGGTCTTGGTGGCCGGGTCGAGGTCGACCAGTTCCTCGGCGACGAGCGCCCGCAACAGGCGCAGGGCCGTCGGCGCCGGCAGGCCGGTCGCCTCGGCGAGCGCTGTCAGTCGCGCACCTCCGGTACCCGCCTCGCCGAGATGGCGCAGCAACCCGGCGATCCGCGCGGGTCCCGATCGCTCCGCGGATTTCGCTTCGGCCGGCTCGAGCATGGTTTTGGTGTCCGAATTTTCGTTCAATGAAATTACGCCGGCAAAATCGTTCGCCCATCGAAATAGCTGTTGCCTGGGTCATGGCAACGATCAATCCTCCGCATCGAGGCCGGCGCGGGAGATGTCTTCGATGCGGCGATCACCGAACGGGCAGGGCCGGAATGCTTGAGCCGGCGGGACGCATCGCCATGGTGTCGGGCGCGTCGCGTGGAATCGGCCGGGCGGTGGCCGAGCGCCTCGCCCAGGCGGGCTACCGGATCAGCGCCGGCCTGCGCGATCCGTGCCGCGCTCCCGCCGGGTGGTACGCCTGCCGCTACGAGGCCGAGGAGGCCGGCGGCGCGCAAGCCTGGACCGCCGCGACCGTGGCGGAATTCGGCCGGGTCGACGTGCTGGTGAACGCCGCGGGCATCAACCCGATGGCCCGCTTCCTCGATCCGGACGAGACGGCGTTCGACGCGCTCATGGCCGTCAACGTGAAGGCGCCGATGCGGGTGATCCGGGCTGCCTGGCCGCACCTCGTGGCCTCGGGGACCGGCCGGATCGTCAACATCGCCTCGCTCTCGGGCAAGCGCGTGCGCAACGACAATGCCGGTTACGCCATGGCGAAGGCCGCGCTGGTGAGCCTCACCCAGGCGATACGGCGCGAGGGCTGGGAGCACGGCATCCGGGCGACCGCGCTCTGCCCCGGTTTCGTCGAGACCGACATGACGGCTCACGTTACCAAGCAGCCGCGCGAGTTGATGACGCGGCCGGCCGACGTCGCCGCGGTGGTCGAGACGCTGGTGCGCCTGCCAAATACCGCGAGCGTCGCCGAATTGCTGCTCAACTGCCGGCACGAGGACATGCTGTGACCGGGCTGTTCCAGCGCCTCGCGCCGCGGCCGGGCCCGGCCATTCCCTTCACGATCGACGGCGTGCCGGCGCAGGCGCAGGCCGGCGACCTGCTGATCGGCGCGATCCTGCTGCATCGCCGCGCGTTGCGCCGGTTCGAGTTCGGGCCGGGCGAGCGGGCCGGCTGGTGCCTGATGGGCGCCTGCCAGGATTGCTGGGTCGGGCTGGCGGATGGCCGGCGGGTGCGGGCCTGCACCACGCTGGTCGAGCCCGGCATGGCGGTGGTCACGGGAGGCGTCGGTGGCTGATCCGGTCGTCGCGATCATCGGCGCCGGGCCGGCGGGCCTGCGCGCCGCCCAGGTCCTCGCCGAGGCCGGCTCGCGGCCGCTCCTCGTCGACGAGGGGCATCGCGCCGGCGGCCAGATCTATCGCCGGCCGCCCCCCGGCGCCGAGCGGCCGGCCGCCGCGCTCTACGGGTTCGAGGCCCGCCGGGCGCAGGCCCTGCACGACCTCGCCGACGCACTGGCACCGCGAATCGACTATCGCCCGGGGACGACGGTGTGGGGGATCGCGAAGCGCGAACCCGCCGGATTCGACCTCGACTGCCTGGGGCCGGAGGGGCACGGCCGGATCGTGGCCGACCGGCTGGTGCTCGCCACCGGCGCCATGGACCGCACCCTGCCCTTTCCGGGCTGGACCCTGCCGGGCGTGTTCACCCTCGGGGCGGCGCAGATCGCCCTCAAGGCGCAGGGCATGGCGATCGGCCGGCGCGTCGCCCTCGTGGGCGCCGGGCCGCTCCTGCCGCTCGTCGCGCACCAATACGCCAAGGCCGGGGCGACGCTGGCGGCGGTGCTCGACGTCACCACGCTCGCCGCGAAGGTGCGGGCGGCCCCCCGCCTAGCGGCGGTGCCGGCCACCCTGGCCAAGGGGGTGTGGTACACCGTGGCGGGCGCGGTGCGGGGCACGCCCGTGCGCTCCGGCGTGCGGGGGGTGGCGGTCGAGGGCGAAGGCCAAGTCGAGGCGCTGGTCTGGGAGGATTCCCGCGGCCGGCAGCACCGGGTCGCCTGCGATGCGGTCGGCGCGTCGTTCGGCCTGCGCAGCGAGGCGCAAGCCGCCGACCTCGCCGGGTGCCGCTTCGCGTTCGAGCCGGTGACGCGGCAATGGCAGCCGGAGCGCTCGCCCGAGGGCCGGTCGTCGCATCCGCACGTCTATCTCGCCGGCGACGGCAGCGGCATCGGCGGGGCGGATGTCGCCGAGCTGCAGGGCGAGCGCACGGCGCTGGCGCTGCTCGCCGATCTCGGCCGGCCCCGGGACGCTGCCCGCGAAGCCCGGCTCGACCGGCGTCTTTCGCGGCAAGCGGAGTTTCGCGCCGCGCTGGAGGCGGCCTATCCCTACCCGCACCACCTCGTGGACCGGATCGGCGACGAGGATATCGTTTGCCGCTGCGAGGGCATCACCGCGGGCGCCGTGCGGCGGGCCGCGACCGAGCGGGATGCCCGCGAGATGAACCGGCTCAAGGCGCTCACCCGGACCGGGATGGGCCGCTGCCAGGGCCGGGTCTGCGGCCACGCCGCCGCGGAGATCCTGGCGCGCACGCTGGACGAGCCGGTCGAGACGGTCGGGCGCCTGCGCGGGCAGGCGCCGATCAAGCCGATCCCGCTGCGGGAGCCGGTCTGATGGAGCGCCTCACCGTCGATGTCGCGATCATCGGAGGCGGTACCGCGGCTTGCGCCGCCGCCGTCGCCCTGCGCGAGGCCGGCCTCACCGTGGCGCTGCTGGAAAAGCGCCTCTGCGGCGCCGGCGCCAGCGGGGTGAATTTCGGCGGCGTGCGCCAGCAGGGCCGCGACTTCTCGGAGTTGCCCCTGTCGCGGCGCGCCCGGGTGCTGTGGGACGGCCTGAACGCCAAGCTCGGCGAGGATGTCGAGTTCGAGGCCACGGGGCATATCAAGCTCGCCCGGTCCGAGGCCGACATGGCGGTGCTCGAGGCGTATGCCCGCGATGCGGCCGGACACGGGCTCGCTCTCCAGCTCCTCGGCGCGAACGCCCTTCGCGCCGAGATGCCCTGGCTCGGCCCTGCGGTCGTCGGCGCCTCGCTGTCGCCGACCGACGGGCAGGCCAACCCGCGGGTGGTGGGGCCGGCCTTCGCGCGGCTCGCCCGGCGGCTGGGCGCCGAGCTGCGCGAACATGCACCGGTGCACCATGCGGCCCATGACGGGTCCGGCTTCACGGTCGAGGCCGCGGGGGTGACGGTGAGAAGCCGCAGCCTCGTCAACGCTGCCGGCGCCTATGGCGGCACGGTGGCGGCGTGGTTCGGCGAGACGGCGCCGGTCGCGCCGCTCAGCCCCAACATGGTGGTGACCGAGCCGGTGGCTCCCCTCGTCACCCGGTCGATCGGAGTCGTGGGCGGCGACGTCTACGTGCGCCAGACCCGGCGCGGCAACGTGGTGCTGGGCGGCGGGCGCGGCACGGCGGACGTCGCCGACGGCCTCGCCCGGCCGGTCTCGGCGACCTCGCTCGGCGCGATGGAAAAGACCCTGGCGCTGATCCCGGACCTCGCCCACGCCCAGGTCATCCGCAGCTGGAGCGGCCTCGACGGCGAGATGCCGGACCACATCCCGGTCATCGGGCCGTCCGGTACCACGCCCGGCCTGGTTCATGCTTTCGGCTTCTCCGGCCACGGCTTTCAGCTCGGTCCGGTCGTCGGCGAGATCCTGGCGGAACTCGTGACGCAGGGCCGCTCCGCCTCTCCTCTCCATCCGTTCCGGATCGAACGCTTCGCCGATTGGCGTGGGCCGTACCGGTCGGACGGGGAGATCGAGCACTGACGAGACAAGAACCACCCAGGGGGATCACCACGATGAGACGCTTCCTCTTCGCCGCGGCCACCCTCGCCCTGCTTGGCCCCGCGCCGGCCCTGGCACAGGCGCCGGCGGGCAAGGTTTTGACCATCGGCATGGCGGCGGCCGATATCAGCCAGCTCGATCCGTTCCGGGCGACCAGCACCCAGGACAAGCCGGTCGTGTCCTGGATCTTCAACGGCCTGGTGCGCTTCAAGCCGGGCTCGACCAGCCTCGAGACCCTGGAACCCGACCTCGCCGAATCCTGGACGCGCTCGGAGGACGGCCGGACCTGGACCTTCGCCTTGCGCAAGGGCGTGAAGTTCCACGGTGGCTACGGCGAGCTGACCGCCGACGACGTGGTGTTCTCGCTGAAGCGCGCCGCCGACCCGAAGACCTCGTCCTTCGCGACGGATTACGCCGCCTTCGACACGATCGAGGCGCTCGATCCCCAGACGGTCAAGATCACCCTCAAGCATCCGGTGCCGTCGCTGCTCGGGCTCGTCGCGAACTATCACGGCGGCAACGTCTTGAGCCGCAAGGCGGTCGAGGCCCTGGGCAACGATTTCCGCCTCAAGCCGATCGGCACCGGGCCCTTCGCCTTCGCCGAGTACAAGCCGAACGAGAGCGTGAGGCTGACCGCCAACTCGGACTACTTCCGCGGCAAGCCGAAGCTCGGCGGCATCCTCTACCGGCTGATCCCGGCCGATGCCGCCCGCGACCTCGCCTTCACCTCGAGCGAGCTCGACGTCGTCTACGGCCGCCAGGACCAGCGCTGGGCCGAGCGGTTCGGCCGCGAATCCGACGTCTCGGTCGACATCGTGCGGCCGGCGGAGCTCGCGCTGCTCCACCTCAACATCAGCCACAAGCCGCTGGACGACGTACGGGTGCGCCGCGCCGTCGCCCACGCAATCAGCCAAGCGCAGATCGTCCAGTTCAAGGGCGCCAGCGTCACCGAACCGGCGGTGTCGATCATTCCGAAGGGCTATCTCGGCACCGACGACAAGGCGCCGCTGCCGCCTTACGATCCCGCCAAGGCCAAGGCGCTGCTGGCCGAGGCCGGGCACCCGAACGGCATCACCATCACGGCGGTGCAGACCAGCCTGCCGACCATGCTGACCGCGATGCAGATCGTGCAGGGCCAGCTCAAGAAGGCCGGGATCGAGCTGAAGCTCGACGTGGTCGACCACCAGACCTACCACGCCCAGATCCGCAAGGACCTGTCGGACGTCGTCTACTACGCCGCCGCGCGCTTCCCCGTCGCCGACACCTACCTGACCCAGTTCTTCGATTCGGCCTCGACGGTCGCCACGCCCACCGCCGTGACGAACTTCTCGCATTGCAACGCCGCCGATGCCGAGATCCGGGCGGCGCGGACCGAGCCGGATCCGGAGAAGCAGAAGGCGTTGTGGAAGACGGCGCAGGCCAAGATCATCGAGCAGGTCTGTGCCGTGCCGCTCTCGGAAGGCCTGCAGGTCTGGGCGCACAAGAAGACGGTCGATTACGGGTATGATTTCAAGGGCGCGATCCATCTCGGGCCGGTGATCACCGAGATGACGGACAAGAAGTAAGCCTTTCTAAGCGCACGACTTGTCCACTTTTCACGGCAGGGCGTGCGCATCCCCTTCCCACCTGTGCGGGGGAGGGTGCCCGGCTGCGAGTGCGAAGCACTCGTGCGCCGGGCGGGAGAGGGGCAGCGCGACGCTGATCCAAGGGGCGTCCGTCATGACGCGCGCGACTTCTCCGGAAGCGTGGTTCCCCTCTCCCGCCCCACTCCGTGGGGCACCCTCCCCCGCAGAGGGGGAGGGAGAAGCCCGCGCCTGATCCTGCAGCGTGATCACCTCCAACCCCCCGGCCCGCCCCATGCTCCAGTTCATCCTCAAGCGCCTCCTCCTGGCGATCCCGACGCTGGTGGCGGTGCTGACCGTGGTGTTCGTCCTCGTGCGGGTGGTCCCGGGCGATCCGACCATCGTGATCCTCGGCGATCAGGCGAGCGAATCCGCCCGGGCCGACCTGCGGGGCAAGCTCGGCCTCGATAAGCCGATCGTGGTGCAATACCTCGCCTTCATGGGCCAGATCGCCACCGGTGATATCGGCCGCTCGCTCACCACCAACCGGCCGGTGCTGGAGGACGTGGCCCACGTCCTGCCCTACACGATCGAGCTGACGCTCGCGGCGGTGGCCATCGGGGTCGGGGTCGGCGTGCCGCTCGGCGTCGTGGCGGCGCGACGGCGCGACGGGTTCGCCGACTGGCTCGCCCGCATCGTGTCGCTCGCCGGCGTGTCCTTTCCGGCCTTCGTCTCCGGCATCCTGCTGCTGATCGCCTTCGCGGTGCAGCTGCGCTGGTTCCCGGTGATCTCGACCCCGCGCACCGGCGGGATCCTCGACCGGCTCGGCGCGCTGGTGCTGCCGGCGCTCAATCTCGGGCTCCTGATGGTCGCCTACGTCACCCGGGTCACCCGCTCGGGCATGCTGAAGGCGCTCGGCGAGGATTACGTCCGCACCGCCCGCGCCAAGGGGATGCCGGCCCGGATCGTGGTCTGGCGCCACGCCCTGCGCAACGTGCTGGTACCGGTCGTCACCGTGGTCGGGCTCTATCTCGGCGTGCTGATTGGCAACGCGGTACTGACCGAGATCGTGTTCAACCGCCCCGGCCTCGGCAAGCTGATCGTGACCGCGCTGACGCAGCGCGACTACAGCCTGCTACAGGGCCTGATGGTCGTCTCCGCCTTCGCCATCGTGGTCGCCAACGTGCTCACCGACATCGCCTACGGCCTCGTCGATCCGCGGGTCTCGGCCCAATGAGCGCGGTCGCCGCCTCCGCCGCCCCGAGCGCCTGGCGCCGGGCCACCCGCTCCCCGGGTCTGATGATCGGGGTCGTGACGGTGCTCGTCGTCGTGGCGCTGGCGCTCCTCGCCCCCTGGATCGCGCCGTACGATCCCAACGAGCAGGACCCGGTGGCGGCTTTGATGGGCCCGTCCGCCGAGCACTGGTTCGGAACCGACTTCTTCGGCCGCGACGTGCTCTCGCGGGTGATCTGGGGCGCCCGGATCTCGCTCTCGGTCGGCTTCGTCGCCACCGCCATCGGCGTGGTCGTCGGCACGGTGATCGGGGTGGTCGCCGGCTATTACGGCGGCTGGATCGACCGGCTCATCACCGCGGCCACCGACGTGATGTTGAGCTTCCCGCAGCTCATCATGGGGCTGATGCTGGTGGCGGTGCTGGGGCCGAGCCTCGGCAACCTGATCCTCGCCATCGCGGTCACCGCCATCCCGGCCTTCATCCGCATCGCGCGGGGCTCGACGCTCGCCATGCGCCAGCGCGACTTCGTCGATGCCTGTCGGGCGCTCGGCTATTCCGACATCCGCATCATGTTCGGCCACATCCTGCCCAACATCCTCGACGAGGTGGTGGTGCTGGCCTCGCTCTGGCTCGCCACCGCAATCCGCACCGAATCGACCCTCGCCTTCATCGGGCTGGGCGTGCCGCCACCCACTGCCACCTGGGGCAGCATCGTGCGCGAGGGCTTCGACAACCTGCTGGACGCGCCCTGGCTGTCGATCTTCCCGAGCCTCGCCATCCTGGCGGTGATGATCGGCCTCAACCTGATCGGCGACGGCCTGCGCGACGCCACCGACCCGCGGGGGGCACCATGACAACCCCTTCAATGACGCCGATGGATCAGTTGCGGGTGGACGGTCTGACGACCCAGATCCGCGTCGGCGGCACCTGGCACGACGCGGTGCGCGAGGTGTCGTTCTCAGTCTCCGGCGGGGAGACCCTGGCCCTCGTCGGCGAATCGGGCTGCGGCAAGAGCCTCACCGCCCTCTCGATCATGGGGCTGCTCGCCCCCAAGGTCGGCCGTGTCGCGGCGGGCTCCATCATGGTCGACGGCACCGACATGCGGGCCGCCACCGAGAGCCAGCGCGAGGCGATGCGCGGCGACCGCCTGGCGATGATCTTTCAGGAGCCGATGACCTCGCTCAACCCGGTCCTGACGATCGGCTTCCAGATCGCCGAGGCCCTGCGGCGCCATCGCGGCCTGTCGAAGGCCGCGGCGCGCGAGAAGGCGATCGCCCTCCTCGAGCGGGTGCGGGTGCCCTCGGCGGCCGAGCGGATCGACGCCTACCCGCACCAGTTCTCCGGCGGCATGCGCCAGCGGGTGATGATCGCCATGGCGCTGGCCTGCTCGCCCCGCGTGCTCATCGCCGACGAGCCGACGACGGCGCTCGACGTCACCATCCAGGCGCAGGTGCTGGCCCTGCTCGCCGAGATCCAGCGCCGCGAGGGGCTGGCGGTGCTGCTGATCACCCACAATCTCGGCGTCGTCGCCTCGGTCGCCGACCGGGTGATGGTGATGTATGGCGGCGACGTGGTCGAGAGCGCGCCGGTGCGCGCCTTCTTCGCCCGGCCGACCCACCCCTACGCGGAGGGCCTGCTACGGGCGATGCCGCGGGTCGACCGGGTGCAGGAGTTGGCGGCGATCCCCGGCACGGTGCCGACCCTGCCGGAGATGCCGGAGGGCTGCCGCTTCCAGGGCCGCTGCCCCCTGGCGGAGGAGCGCTGCCGCGAGCGTCCGCCGCTCGTGCCGCTGACGGGGGCGCCGGACCACGCGGTGCGCTGCTGGGTGAGGTCCGCATGAGCATGACACCCTCGCCCCTGCTCGAGGTCACCGACCTCTCGAAGACCTTCACGATCCGGCGCGGCTTCCCGGTCGCCAGGACCAGCCTGGTGCGGGCGCTGGACCGGGTGTCGTTCACCGTCGGGCGGGCCGAGGCCCTCGGCATCGTCGGCGAGTCGGGCTGCGGCAAGTCCACCACCGCCCGGGTGGCGCTGCGGCTCGCCGAGGCCGATGGCGGCTCCGTCCGCTTCGACGGGCAGGACGTGCTCGCCGCGCCGGCGGGCGCGATGCGGCGCCTGCGGCAGCGCATGCAGATCGTCTTCCAGGATCCCGCCTCCTCCCTCGATCCGCGCCAGCGCATCGGCGAGGCCTTGGGCGAACCCCTGCAGGTCCACGGCCTCGCCCGCGGGGCGGAGCTGAAGGAGCGCGTCGCCGGGCTGCTGGCCGAGGTCGGGCTGCCCGGGAATGCGGGCGCCCGCTTCCCGCACGAATTCTCCGGCGGCCAGCGCCAGCGCATCGGCATCGCCCGGGCCCTGGCGCTCGGGCCCGACCTGATCTTCGCCGACGAGCCGGTTTCGGCCCTCGACGTCTCGGTCCAGGCGCAGATCCTGCGGCTGCTCGACTCGCTGCGGCAGGCCCGCAACCTCGCCTTCGTGTTCATCTCGCACGACCTCGGCGTGGTTCGGCATTTCTGCCAGCGGGTCAGCGTGATGTATCTCGGCCGTGTGGTGGAGACCGGCCCCGTGGGCCCGCTGTTCGAGGAGCCGCTGCACCCCTACACCCAGCTCCTCAAGGCCTCCTCGCCGGTGCCGGACCCGGAGCGGCCGGTGGCGATGAGCTTCCAGGAGGGCGAGCCGCCCTCGCCGCTGAACCCCCCGAGGGGCTGCCACTTCCATCCCCGCTGCCCACGCGCCTTCGACCGCTGCCGCGCCGAGGCGCCTCCCTTGCGCGAGGCCGCGCCCGGCCGCGCCGTGGCCTGCCACCTCTACGGCGACGCGGGCCCCGCGCTCTCTGCGTAGACGTCCCGCCCGAGACACCAGGGCGCTATCCCCATCGGGCCGCGATGCTCTAGCTTCCCCAGTGGCGAATATGCGCCGGACGTAAGGGGGATCGGAGACGATGAGGACGTTTGGGGTGATGGCGGTCATCGGATTGGGCCTGATCGGCGCGGTGGGGACCGCCTCGGCCCAGTCCTGGGGTCCCGACTACGGCTCGCGCGACCGCGACTACCGGGATCGCGAGTATCGCAGCCGCGACGGCGATTACCGCGACCGCGACTATCGGGACCGCCGCGACGATTATGGCCGACGGGACGACTACCGCAGCCGCGACCGCGACTACGGCTATCGCGAGCGGGACCGCGACCGGGATTTCGGTGCGCGCGACCGGGACCGCGGGTCGCGGGACAACGGCGCCGCCGCCTTCAACGAGCGCGAGTACCTGCGCTGCAACCCGGACGTCGCCCGCGCCGTGCTCGCCGGCAAGATGGAGTCGGGCTACAAGCACTTCCGGGTCCACGGTTTCCGCGAGGGCCGCAAGCTGAGTTGCTGAGCCGAGGGGCGACGCCCCGTTCATCTGACGGCCCCTTTCAGCCGGGGCGATCGACGCCGGAGCCTCCATGCTCCGGCGTCGCCGTTTGGCGGGCCTGCCGGCACCGGTCGCTTCGTCCGCCGCCGCGGGACCCGGGCCAGATTCCCGACGTTCTGCCAGCGATCACGACTCGCCCGGGATGCGAGTCGATCGGTCGACCCACAGTCGAAAGGCGGACGAGCGCATGGCAACGAAGCAGAAGACCTTGCAGGATGCGTTCTACGAGACCCTGAAGGACGTGTATTATGCCGAGCGGCAGTCGGTCCGAGCACTGAAGAAGGCAGCCAAGTCGGCGCAAGCCGAGGAGCTGCGGCAGGCCTTCGAGACCCACGCCGAGGAGAGCGCGACGCAGGTCGAGCGGCTCCAGGAGATCTTCGACATCCTCGGCAAGCCGGCCCGCGGCAAGACCTGCGAGGCGATGCAGGGACTGACGAGCGAGATGGAGGAGGATCTCGAGGATTTCGGCGACGGCCCGGCCGCCGATGCGGTGCTGGCGGCGTCCGCCCAGGCCCTCGAACACTACGAAATCGCCCGCTACGGCACCCTCAAGACCTGGGCGAGCCAGCTCGGCCTCGACGACGCCGCCCGGCTGCTCGACGAGACGCTGCAGGAGGAGAAGAGGACCGACGCGCTGCTGACCGAGATCGCCGAGCGCATCAACGTCGAGGGCGAGGAAGGCGACGAGGACGAACCGGCCCGGGAGGCGCCCGGGACGAGATCGTCCGCCAAGGGGCGGTCGGGCAAGGCGGCCTGACCTCACGTCCAAGGAGGACGGCGCCCGGCTCAAGCAGGCCGGGCGCCGCGAAGGTCTTGCGAGACGGGTGACCGCCGTCAGGCGGCCGCCGCCTTGCGCAGGGGCTCCAGGGCCGCGAACATCCGGGCCGGGGTCGCCGGCATGTCCATGTCGCGCAGACCCACGCTGCGGTCGAGGGCGTCGACCACCGCGTTCATCACCGCCGGGCAGGAACCGATGCTGCCCGCCTCGCCCGCGCCCTTGATGCCCATCGGATTGGTGGTCGAGGGCACGTTCTTCGTCTCGAAGTGGAAGAACGGGACGTCGCCGGCCCGCGGCATGGCGTAGTCCATGAAGCTCGCGGTCAGGAGCTGGCCTTCCGCGTCGTAGACCGTGCGCTCGTGGAGCGCCTGGCCGATGCCCTGGACCACGCCGCCATGGACCTGGCCGGCGAGCAGCAACGGGTTCACCACGATGCCGAAATCGTCGCAGATGGTGTAGCGCACCACCTCGGTGATCCCGGTCTCGGGATCGATCTCGACCTCGGCGACGTGGGTGCCGTTGGGGTAGGTCGCGCTCGGCGGCACGAAGTCGCCCTGGCCGGTCAGCGACGCCTCGCTGGCCTTCGGCAGGCTGGCGAGCGCCGCGAAGTCGATCGACTTGTCGGTGCCGGCGACCCGCACGGCGCCCTCAGCGATCTCGAGATCCTGGACACCCGCCTCCAGCTCCTCTGAGGCGAGTTCCTTGAGCTTGCCGGCGAGGTTCTGCGACGCCGCGCCGACCGAGATGCCGCCGACGGGAATCGAGCGCGAGCCGCCGGTGCCGGCACCCGTCGCCACCTTGTCGGTGTCGCCCTGCACCACCCGGATCCGTTCCAGCGGCAGGTCGAGATGCTCGGCGGCGAACTGGGCGTAGGCGGTGGCGTGGCCCTGCCCGTTCGACTGGGTGCCGACATAGACGGTAGCGCCGCCGTCCTTGTCGAGGGTGATCTTGACGTCCTCGCCCTCGCCCCAGGCGGTGCACTCGATGTAGGTGGCGAGCCCGATGCCGCGCACCAGCCCCTTGGCCCGGGACTCCGCGGCGCGGGCCTCGAAGCCGTTCCAGTCGGCCGCCTCGACGGCGCGGCCCATATGGGCGGCGAAGTCGCCGGTGTCGTAGGTGCGGTCGCCGATCGGCGTGGTGTAGGGCATCGCGCTCGGCGGGATGAAGTTGCGCCGGCGGATCTCGGCCGGCGAGATTCCGGTCTCCCGCGCCGCCCGGTCGACCAGGCGCTCGATCAGGTAGGCCGCCTCCGGCCGCCCGGCGCCGCGATAGGCATCGACCGGCACGGTGTTGGTGTAGACGCCGCGCACCCGGACGAACACCGCCGGGGTCTTGTAGACGCCGGTCAGCATCGTGGCGCCGAGATACGGGATGTAGGGCCCGTATTGCGACAGGTAGGCGCCGAGATCGCCGATGACGTCGAAGCGCATGGCGAGGAAGGTGCCGTCGGCATCGAGCGCGACCTCGCCGACCGAGAGGTTGTCGCGGCCCTGCGTGCAGGCGACGAAGTGCTCGCCGCGCTCCGACACCCACTTCACCGGCCTGTCCAGCCGGCGCGCGGCCTCGGCCGCAAGGGGATATTCGCGGTAGGTGAAGGTCTTGGTGCCGAAGCCACCGCCGACATCGCCGGTGACGACGCGGATCTGGTCCTTCGTCACCCCGAGCACGCCCGTCAGGGTCTTGCGCAGGCCGTGCACGCCCTGGCTCGGGATGGTGAGGGTGAAGCGCTTCGCGCCCGAATCGTACTCGGCGACGACGCTGCGGGTCTCCATGTAGTTGGTGACCAGGCGCTGGTTCTCGACCTCGACCTTCACCACCTTGGCGGCCTTGGCGAAGGCGGCGTCCACCGGCGCCTTGTCGCCCATAGTCGAGTCGAACGAGACGTTGTCGGGCTGCTCGTCCCACACGGCGTTCGCGCCGCCCGCGATGGCGCCCCGGATGCCGACGACGGCCGGCCGCACCTCGTAGTCGATGCCGATCGCCTCGACGGCGTCGCGGGCCTGGATCAGCGTGTCGGCGACCACGAAGGCGACGGCGTCTCCGATATGCTTCACGCTGCCCTTGGCCAGCAGCGGGATGTTGGCGACGTGGTTCTGGCTGCCGTCGCCGTTCGGCAGCGGCGCCTGGCACTTGATGTCGCCGAGGCCGGCGACGTCCTCGGCGGTCAGCACGAGGTGCACGCCGGGCATCGCCCGGGCGGCCTCGACGTCGGTGATGGTGAAGGTGGCGTGGGCGTGCGGGCTGCGCAGGAGCGCCGCGTGCAGGCAGCCCTCGGGCGCGTGGTCGTCGCCGTAATTGCCCTCGCCGGTGATCAGCCGACGGTCCTCGACCCGGCGCAGCGGCTGGCCGAGGCCGAACTTGGTCACTGTCATGTGAACCTCGCGATGCGATGCTGGAACGTGAACGGAGCGCGAGCGCGGAGAGCCGGCGGACGGGCCGGCAAGGCCCGTGAGCCGGGCGCGCGGAGTCGCGTGATCGGGGACAGGCGATGACGGCAGGCGCCCGGCGCGACGGCGCGGTAGACCGGGCGGAACGGGAGCGACGGGGCTCCGGTCACGGATCCTGCCATGCGGCGACTTTCCTCCCCCCTGGACCGGCCGATCATGCGAACCGGTCCTTATGGGGAGACCCTAGCACGCGGAATCCGGGGCGTCAGCGGCGCTGCCGCCGCGCCTCACCACATCGCGATCGAGTTGCGGCGATCGAATTTCATCCGATCGTCTGTCCGGCCGGTCGTCCGTCGGGGGCGCCTCAGCGCCCGGCGCCGCCGGCCACCAGCGTCAGTCGCGGGCGGCGCTCCAGGATCGACGCGACCTTGCGCTCGAGGTCCTCGCCGCGGAACGGCTTTTGCACCACCCGGTCGTCGCCGCCGACATCGACCTGCGACAGGGCGGTGTGATCGGCGTAGCCGGTGACGAACAGGATCTGGATCGCCGGCCAGCGGCTGCGGATCACGGTCGCGACCTCGACGCCGTTCATCCCCGGCATCGCGAAGTCGAGCACCGCGAGGTCGACCGCGGCGTCGGCTTCCAGCGCCTGGATCGCCGCGAGGCCCGAGCCCGCCTCGCGGACGGCGTAGCCGGCCTCGGCGAGGCGGGTCGTGGTGATGTCGCGCACCGCGCTGTCGTCGTCGACGACCAGCACCACCCGCTTGTCGCTGGCGTCGCGGGACAGCGAGGCGTCGGCGCGGGCCGGGTGCAACTCGTGCTGGGCGGCCTCGCCGGCCGCCCGCGGCAGGTAGACCCGGACCGAGGTCCCCTCGCCCACCCGGGTGTCGATGCGCACGCCGCCGCCCGACTGCTTGGCGAACCCGTAGACCTGGGCGAGCCCCAGGCCCGAGCCCTTGCCGACCTCCTTGGTGGTGAAGAACGGTTCGAACACCCGCGACAGCACCTCGGCCGGGATGCCGGTTCCGGTGTCGCTCACCGCCACCATGGCGTACTCGCCGGGATTCGGCTCCTCGACCCGGGCCGGCGGGGAGGCCAGCCGCACGTTCGCGGTCTCGATCGTCAGGCAGCCGCCGACCGCCATCGCGTCGCGGGCGTTGATGGCGAGGTTGAGGATGATCAGCTCGATCTGCGTCGCGTCGACGAGGGCCGGCCAGAGGTCGGGCTGCAGCGTCATCTCGATGCGGCTGGAGCCGCCCATCGAGCTCTGCAGGAGGTCGCGCATCGAGGCGACGGTGCGGTTGAGCTGCACCGGCACCGGTTCGAGCTTCTGACGCCGCGAGAAGGCGAGGAGCTGGGCGGTGAGCCGGGCGCCGCGCTCGGCCGCGCCCCGCATCATCTCGAGGCGCCGCCGCGAGCGGTCGTCGAAGACCGCGCGTTCGAGGAACTCGATGTTGCCGGCGATCACCGTGAGCAGGTTGTTGAAGTCGTGGGCGACGCCGCTGGTGAGCTGGCCGACCGCCTCGAGACGCTGGGCCTGGCGCAACGCGTCCTCGATCCGCTCGCGCTCGGCGATCTGGTGCTGGAGCGCGGCGTTGGCCTCGGCGAGTTCCCGCGTCCGCTCGGCGACGCGCTGCTCCAGGGATTCGTTGAGGTCGCGCAGGGCCTGCTCGGCCTGGCGGCGCAGGACGTGGGCGCGGGCCTCCGAGAGGGCGCGCAGGATGACCCGCGGCAGCCGGTCGAGGCGCTGCTTGGTCACGTAGTCGGTGGCGCCGTGCTTCAGCGCCTCGACCGCCACGTCCTCGCCGAGGGTGCCGGAGACGAAGACGAAGGGAATCTCCGGGCAGTGCGCCCGGGCCATGGCGAGCGCGCTCATGCCGTCGAAGGCCGGCAGCACGTAGTCGGCCAGGATGATGTCGTGGCGGCCCGCCGCCGTCGCCGCCGCGAAGGCGTCGCGGCTGATCACCCGGTCGAGGGCGACGGCGAGGTCGGCATCCTCCAGGACGGCGCCGAGCAGCTCGGCGTCGAGGTCGCTGTCCTCGAGGAGCAGGATCCGCAGGGGGGCCGCGCCGTCCTCCGGCGCCCGCGCCTCAACCACCGGAGATCCAGTCCGCCCGGTGCGGCGGCGGCTCGTTGAGCACGGCCCAGAACACCCCGAGGTCCTGGATCGCCTCGAAGAACTCCTTGAAGCCGACGGGCTTCACCACGAAGGCGTTCACCCCGAGCTGGTAGGAGCGCACGAGGTCGCTCTCCTCGCGCGAGGAGGTCAGCATCACGATCGGGATCGCCCGGGTCCGGGGATCGCCCTTGACCGCCGCCAGCACCTCGAGCCCGTCGACCTTCGGCAGCTTGAGGTCGAGGAGCACCACCGCGGGGTCCTGGACCGGCCGGTCGGCATGCGGTCCCTGCCGGCGCAGGAATTCCAGCGCTTCGGCCCCGTCGCGGCAGATGACGATCTTGTTCGCCAGCTGGCTCTTTTCCAGGGCCGCCAGCGTCAGCTCGATGTCGTTGGGATTGTCCTCCACGAGGAGGATCGGCTTGAGGTCGGCCATGGATCGTCTCTAGCGGATGGGGAGCGTGAAATGGAAGGTCGCGCCCTGGCCGAGGACGCCCTCGGCCCGGACCTGTCCACCGTGACGCTCGACGATGCGGCGGACATTGGCCAGCCCGATGCCCGTTCCCTCGAAATCCTCGACCCGGTGCAGGCGCTGGAACACGCCGAACAGCTTGTTGACGTAGGCCATGTCGAAGCCGACCCCGTTGTCGCGGACGTAGAACACCGCCTCGCCGTCGCGGTCCGCCTCGCGCCCGACCTCGATCACCGCCTCGGCCCGCCCGCGGGTGTACTTGACCGCGTTGGAGAGCAGGTTCTCGATCACGAGCCGCATCATCACCGGATCGGCCTGGGCGCGGCCGAGCGCGCCGACCTGCCAGCGGATCGCCCGTTCGAGCGGGATGTCGCGGATCATCCGCCGGCGCACGTCCTCGACGAGCTGGTTCATGTCGCAGGGGATGCGGTTGAGGGCGTTGCGGCCCATCTGCGAGAAGGTCAGCAGGTTGTCGACGAGGGTGCCGGCCGAGAACGCCGCCTCGATGATCGTGTCGACGTAGCGCCGCCCGCGCTCCGAGAATTTCTCGCCCTCCCGCGAGCGCAGGAGCTCGGCATAGCCGACGATGTGGCGGAACGGCGCCCTGAGGTCATGGCTGACCGAGTAGGAGAACGCCTCCAGCTCCTTGTTCGAGCGCTGCAGCTCCTCGGTCAGGGAGGCCAGTTCCTCGGCCCGGCGCAGCACGATGCCGAGCACCGCGGCGCGCAGGTCCTTGGCGGTGTCGATCTCCGGCACCGTCCAGGACAGGGAGCGGCCCTGCACCGTCTCCTTCCAGGTCTCGAAGGATTTGCGCGGGTGCAGCCGGTCGGGCCCGCCGGCCGGGTCCTTGGTGGCGGCCTTCGTCGGATCGCCGCCCCAGCGCACGGTCTGGACCACCTCGGGCCGGAACCACAGCACGTAGCTCGCGTACTTCTCCGAGATCGAGATGGCGAGGAGCCCGCTCGCGGTGTCGGCGATGGTCTTGGCCGGCGGATACTCCTCCGACAGGGCGTCGGTGGCGTGGACCGCCTCGCCGGCATGCTCGGACGAGAGCCACTCGTAGACGCCCCGCACCTGCCGCTCGCTGGGCGTGCGGCCGATGAGGTGGCAGCGCTGGTCGGTGACGATCGCCGCGCCCCCGGCATCGGTGAGGGCGAGCACGTCCTCGGGGTGCTTCAGGAAGCCTTCGACGAAGTTCTCCTCCTCGGCCATGAAGGCGAGCAGGCGGGCCTGGATCGCGCCGAGCGCCAGGCGCTGCTCGGCGAGCGCGCCGCGCTCCTTGGCGGCGAGCTGGAGCGCGAAGGTCTGGGTGAGGATGTCGCAGGCGTTGCGGGTCTGGAGCGGGACCCGCCGCGGCCCCTTGTTGTGGCAGGAGATCAGGCCCCAGAGCGCGCCCTCGACCAGGATCGAGATCGACATCGACGCCATGGTGCCCATGTTGCGCATGTACTCGACGTGGACCGGCGAGACGCTGCGAAGGACGGACTGGCTGAGATCGAGGGGCGCCCCGGTCGAGGGGGTCAGGGCCGGGACGATCGGCACCGGGTCGTAGGCGGCGTCCGGAATGATGCGCAGGCGGTTGCGGCGGTAGAGCTCGCGCGCCTGGGCCGGGATGTCGGAGGCGGGAAACCGCAGGTCGAGGTAGGAGGGCAGCACGCCGTTGCCGTCCTCGGCCACCACGGTGCCGTGCCAGTCGCGGTCGAACCGGTAGACCAGGGCGCGGTCGAACCCGGTGAGCTGGCGGATGTCGGCGGCGAGCAGCCCGCACAGGTCCGCGACGCTCGACGCGCCGTGCAGCGCCTCGATGAAGGCGCGCAGCCGCGGATAGAGCGTGTCGAGGCTGCCGGCGGCGAGGCCCTCCCCGGCGCTCTCCTCGAACTCGAGCACCGTCAGGTCGCCGGAGCGGTGGGCGGCGAGGTCGTAGGCCGTGAGGCCCGTCCCGGTCTCCAGGACGAGGGTCCCGAGATAGGTCGCGCCGTCGCGCCCGAGCTGCGCCGTCAGGGCCTCGACGGTCGTCTCGCCCAGCTCCGGCAGCGCCTCGCGCAGGGGCAGGCCATGGACCCGGTCGGCGGGGCGCCCGGGAAGGTCGGGCAGGTTGGCGCTCGCCTGGACGACGCGCAGGTCCGGTCCTTCGAGCGCCAGCAGGAAACCGTGCGGCTGCAACGTCCCGAGGATGTGGATCGGTTCCCGGTCGCAGGCCGTGAGTTCCGCCGGTTTCACAGACCGCATCGCCACCATCACCTCGTCATACCGACGATACTCACGCTGCCGGCACCCGGACCTTAAGGGAAGCGGCCGATTCTCACCAGTGCGGCTCACCGGCCCGGTGGTCCCGGTTCGCCCCGGCCCTATCGCGCGCGACGGCGGATCCGTATCACGGTCCTGAGCGGATCTCGCCGAAGCGGTGACCGGTTCGGCGCCGAAAGTCTGCGACAAGACAAGGATCTAAGCAGACTTGCGTTGGCCTGCCGACGCAAGTCTGCTCAGAGCGGTGCTCATGCACCCGGCGGAGACGGCGATGCCCGACGACCTGCCCACCCCGGGCCTCCTCAACCGCCTCGACCTCAAGACGCTGCGGCTGTTCGCGGCGATCTGCGAGGAGGGCACGCTCAACGGCGCGGCGCGGGCGGCCGCGATCGCGCCCTCGGCGGTCAGCAAGCGCCTCGCCGAGCTGGAGCAGGCCCTCGGCTGCACCCTGCTCACCCGCGAGCCGCGGGGCATGCGCCCGACGCCTGCGGGCGAGACCCTGCTCCACCACACCCGCCGCATGCTGGCGAGCGCCGACCAGATCGCCCTCGAGCTGGCCGAGCACGCCAAGGGGCTGCGCGGCATCGTCCGGATGCTCGCCAACCTCTCGGCCATCGTGCAGTTCCTGCCCGAGGACCTGCGCGCCTTCCAGGCCCGGCAGGGTGCGATCAGGATCGACCTCGAGGAGCGGCCGAGCGGCGGGGTGATCCGCGGCGTCGCCGAGGGGGCGGCCGAGATCGGGATCTGCTCGAGCAGCGTCGCCGCCCTCGGCCTGCGCAGCACCCTCTACCGGCGCGACCGGCTGGTGCTGGTGATGCCGGCCGGGCACCCGCTGGCTGGGCGCACGGGCATCGCCTTCGCGGAGGCGCTCGGCTACGACTTCATCGGCCTGCACGCCCAGAGCTCGATCTACGACAGCGTCCGGGCCGAGGCGCAGCGCATCGGCCGGCCCCTGCGCCTGCGGGTCCACGTGCCGGGCTTCGACGCGGTCTGCCGCATGGTCCAGGCCGATATGGGCCTCGGCGTGGTGCCCGAACGGGTCTTTCGCCTGATCGGCGGGGCGATGCAGCTCGGGGCGGTGCCGCTCACCGACCCCTGGGCCGACCGCGAGCTGATCGTCGTGACGCGCCCCGGCACGCTGTCGCCGGCCGCCGGCCTGATGGTCGCGCATCTGGCGCAGCAGGGCGCCGGGTGACCTAAGCAGACTTGTGTTAGCAGGCCAACACTTTGCCCGCTTAGGTTCTTGTTTCGTCGCAGATTTTTGCCGACGAACCGGTATCCACTTCGGCGAAATCTGCTTAGAGCATTCTTCGACGAAGCGGATACCGGTTCGTCTCAGAAAATGCGGCAAAAAAAATACTTATAGAGCTTGGCGATTGCCAGGCCACGGTACACGACACTGGCCCTGGCCGGACTCCGCGGCTC
The DNA here is from genome assembly GCF_900110515.1 of Methylobacterium sp. ap11. NCBI lineage: Bacteria > Pseudomonadati > Pseudomonadota > Alphaproteobacteria > Hyphomicrobiales > Methylobacteriaceae > Methylobacterium > Methylobacterium sp. ap11. Next base: position 20,549 of record NZ_FOEB01000042.1, read on the forward strand.
ATCGTCGGCCAACCCCTTTCCCGGACGACTCAAGCCGCGAAGCGTCCGTGCGTCTGCGACGGTGAAAGATGAAGAGCCGCTTCGCGGCACGTCTTCCGCTGGATCCCGGATCTCCTTCCGCTGACGCTGCAGTCGTCCGGGAAAGGGGGCGAACCTTCTCGGAAAGCCCCCGGACGGCCGCCACATTCTCAGTGTCGTGTACCCTGTTGCCAGGCAATCGTGACGTGCTCTCGGGGGCGTTCTCCGCCGGAGAACGGTCGCTCGCGAGATGCGGTTGGATCGCTCCCGCGTTCCTCGACTATAGCAGGTGCAAACACACCGATAGGGAGACGACGCCATGAGTGGTCCGCTCGCGGGCATCCGCGTCCTGGAACTCGGCCAGCTGATCGCCGCGCCCTTCGCCACCCGGTTGATGGCGGAGTTCGGCGCCGAGGTGATCAAGGTCGAGCCCCCCGGCGAGGGCGATCCCCTGCGCAAGTGGCGCAAGATGCACGAGGGCACCTCGCTCTGGTGGTACCTGCAGTCGCGCAACAAGAAGTCGATCGCCGTCAACCTGAAGTCCCCGGACGGCCTCGCCATCGTCAAGCAGCTGGCGCAGAGCGCCGACGTCGTGGTCGAGAACTTTCGCCCCGGCGGCCTGGAGAAGCTGGGCCTCGGCTGGGACGCGCTGTCGGCCCTGAACCCGAACCTCGTGATGGTCCGCATCTCCGGCTACGGCCAGACCGGGCCCTACCGCGACCGGCCCGGGTTCGGCGCCATCGGCGAGTCGATGGGCGGCATCCGCTTCACCACCGGCGATCCGAGCACCCCGCCCGCCCGCGTCGGCGTCAGCATCGGCGACACGCTCGCCTCGCTCCACGGCGTCATCGGCGCGCTGATGGCGCTCCTGCGGGTCAAGACCGGCCAGGGCGCCGGCCAGGTCATCGACGTCTCGCTCGTCGAGAGCGTGTTCAACGTCATGGAGAGCCTGGTTCCGGAATACGACCTCCTGGGCGAGGTCCGCACCCGCACCGGCGGGGCGCTGCCGGGCATCACGCCGTCGAACACCTATCCGAGCCAGGATGGCGGCTTCGTGGTGATCGCCGGCAACAGCGACCCGATCTTCCGCCGCCTGATGACGGCGATCGGCCGTCCCGACCTCGCCGAGGACCCGAGCCTGCAGAACAACGAAGGGCGCTCGAAGAAGGCCGCGATGCTCGATGCCGTCCTCGCCGACTGGACCCGGGGTCGCACGGTGACGGACGCGCTCGCGGTGCTCGACGCCGCCGAGGTGCCGGCCGGTCGCATCTACTCGGTCGCCGACATCGTCGCCGACCCGCATTACAACGCCCGCGACATGATCCTGGAGGCCGACCTGCCCGGCGACACCCGGGTGAAGATGCCCGGCATCGTGCCCAAGCTCTCCGAGACCCCGGGCAGCGTGCGCTGGCAGGGCCCGGCGCTCGGCGCCCACACCGATTCGGTTCTCTCGGAGCTCGGCTTCGACGAGGCCGGCATCGCTTCCTTGCGCCGGAAGGGAGCCGTCGCGTGAGCGGGATCGTCATCCAGGAGGTCGCGACCCGCGACGGGTTCCAGATCGAGCCGGCCTTCGTGCCGACCGCCGACAAGATCCGGCTGATCGACGCGCTCTCGGCGGCGGGCTTCACCCGCATCGAGGTCTCGTCCTTCGTCTCGCCGAAGGCGGTGCCGGCGCTCGCCGACGCCGCCGAGGTCTTTTCGGGGATCACCCGCCGGCCCGGGACGACCTACGTCGCGCTGGTGCCGAACCCGAAGGGCGCCGAGCGGGCGCTCGCCGCGCGCGCCGACGAGATCAACCTCGTCGCCTCGGTGAGCGAGACCCACAACCGCGCCAATATGGGCATGACGCCCGACGCCTCGATCCGGGGCTTTGCCGCGATCATGGAAACGGTGCGGGGACAGGTCGGCGTCAACGCCACCGCGGCGACCGCCTTCGGCTGCCCGTTCGAGGGCATCGAGCCCGAGGACAAGGTAGTGGCGCAGGTCGAGCGCTATCTGGCGCTCGGCGTCGACGGCATCACGCTCGCCGACACGACCGGCATGGCCAATCCGCGCCAGGTCGCCCGCCTCGTCGCCCGGGTCCTGCCTCTCGTCGGGGCTGATCGCCTTACGCTGCACTTCCACAACACCCGCGGCTGCGGCCTCGCCAACGTGCTCGCCGCCTATGAGGCGGGCGCGCGCCGGTTCGACGCGGCGCTCGGAGGCCTCGGCGGCTGCCCGTTCGCGCCGGGCGCCACCGGCAACATCTGCACCGAGGACCTGGCGAGCATGGCCGAGGAGATGGGGCTGGCGACCGGCCTCGACCTCGACGCCCTGCTGTCCCTCTCCCGCGATCTCCCCCGCCTCGTCGGTCACGACGTGCCGGGCCAGGTCGCCAAGGCCGGCCGGCCGCTCGACCTGCATCCGGCCCCGCCGCCCAGGGCGGCCTGACACCGCCGCCGGGAGCTGCCCGGGAAGAAGGCGGCCTCGGCGCTCCGTTCATCGAACCGAAGATCCTGCCACGCCCGCGCTCCGGGCGAAGGCGCCCCCATGCCCGGAGGAAACCCCATGGCCCTCGCCGCCGCCGGCCCGCTCGCCGGCACCGCCGCCCTCACCGAGGCGAACGTCGTCCGCAAGGTCGCCTGGCGGCTGATGCCGCTGATCATGATCTGCTACCTGTTCGCGTTCTTCGACCGCATCAACATCAGCTTCGCCAAGTTCCAGCTCCAGAGCGACCTCGGCTTCAGCAACGTCGCCTACGGCCTCGGCGCGAGCATGTTCGTGGTCGGCTACGTGATCTTCGAGGTGCCCTCGAACCTCGCCCTCTACCGGGTCGGCGCGCGGCGCTGGATCGCCCGGATCATGATCTCGTGGGGCATCGCCACCGCGCTGATGATCTTCATCCGCACCGAATGGCACTTCTACGTCCTGCGCTTCCTGATCGGCGCGATGGAGGCCGGCTTCGCCCCCGGCATCCTCTACTATCTCACGCTCTGGTTCCCGGCGTCGTTCCGCGGCCGCGTCACCTCGTTCATGTTCGTCGCTTCGGCCTTCGCCGGCATCGTCGGCGCGCCGGTCGCCGGGCTGATCCTCGGCGGCCTCAACGGCGTCGGGGGTCTCGCCGGCTGGCAGTGGCTCTTCCTCGCCGGCGGCCTGCCCTGCCTGATCCTCGGCGTCCTGGTGCTCACTCGCCTCGACGACCGGATCGGCGACGCGCGCTGGCTCTCGGCCGAGGAGAAGGAGCTCCTCTCCTCGCGCATCGCCCACCACAACCGGGATATCGGCGATCACTCGCTCTGGGGTGCGGTCAAGCAGCCGGGCTTCCTGCTCATCGCCTTCGTCTATTTCCTGCTCCAGGTCGGCTCCTACGGCCTGAACTTCTGGGGCCCGGACCTGATCAAGACCGCGAGCGGGGGCAATGCCGCCTCCGTCGGCTTCCTCACGGCGATCCCCTACATCTGCGGCGCGGTCAGCATGATCGTGATCGGCCGCCTGTCGGACGCCTCGGGCGAGCGGCCGAAATTCGTCGCCGGGCTCGCGGTCGCGGCGGCCCTCGGCTTCTTCCTCGCCGGCCTGTTCGATCGGGAGATCGTGCCCCTCATGATCGCGCTCGCGCTGCTCGGCTCCGGCATCGTCGCATCGATTCCGGCCTTCTGGACGCTGCCGGCGAAGCTCGTCACCGGCGTCGGCGCGGCGGGCGGCATCGCGCTCATCAACACGCTGGGGCAGTTCGGCGGCATCGTCAGCCCGGTGATGGTCGGCTGGGTCAAGGACCTCACCGGCTCCACCACCCCGGCGCTCTACGGCATCGGCTGCCTCTGCCTCGTCGCCGCCGGCCTCCTTCTCTTCGCGATGCCCGAGAGCCTGCGCCGCAACGACCGCTCCGCCTGAGCATGGGTGGCGCGGACGCCATGACAGATCCCATCGAGGCCGGCCCGTTCCGTCGCTACGACGCGATCGTCGTCGGGGCCGGGTTCTCCGGCCTGTACCAGCTGCACCTGCTGCGCGACCGGCTCGGCCTGTCGGTCCGGGTGCTGGAGGCGGCCGAGGGCATCGGCGGCACCTGGTACTGGAACCGCTATCCGGGCGCGCGCTGCGATTCCGAGAGCTATTACTACTCCTACTCGTTCTCCCGTGAGCTCGAGGACGAGTGGGACTGGACCGAGCGCTACCCCGAGCACGGCGAGATCCGCCGATACCTCGACCATGTCGCCGACCGATTCTCCTTACGGCGCGACATTCAGCTGAATACCCGCGTCGCCGGTGCGACCTACGACGAGGCGGCCAATCGCTGGACGATCGTCACGGAGTCCGGCGAGCGCTTCGAGGCGCAGTTCCTGATCACCGCCGTCGGCTGCCTGTCGAGCGCCAACGTGCCGGCGATCCCCGGCCGCGCGAGCTTTTCGGGCGCTTGGTACCATACCGGGCGCTGGCCGCACGAGGGCGTCGACTTCTCGGGCAAGCGCGTCGGGCTGATCGGCACCGGCTCGACCGGCATCCAGGCCACGCCCGTCATCGCCGCCGAGGCCGCCCATCTCACGGTCTTTCAGCGCACCGCCAATTACAGCGTGCCGGCCCGCAACGGTCCGATGGACGCCGCATTCAAGACCTGGGTGCGCGAGAATTCGTCGGAGCTGCGCGCCAAGGCCCGCGCCGCGCCGAACGGGCACCCGTTCGACTTCTCCGACCGCTCGGCGCTGGCCGTCTCGCCCCAGGAGCGGCAGGCGACCTACGAGGCGGCCTGGGAGCGGGGTGGCCTGCGCTTCCGCGCTGCCTTCCGGGACATCATGCTCGACCCCGATGCGAACGAGACCGCCTCGGCATTCATCCGGGGCAAGATCCGCAGCATCGTCCACGATCCGGTGGTGGCGGAGACCCTGACGCCGCGCGACCACCTCTTCGCCACCAAGCGTCCGCCGATCGACACGCACTATTTCGAGACCTTCAACCGGCCGAACGTCGGGCTCGTCGATCTGAAAAAGACGCCGATTGCCGCGATCGTGTCGGAGGGCGTGCGCACCTCGGACGCCACCTACCCGCTCGACGTGATCGTCTTCGCCACCGGATTCGACGCCCTGACCGGTCCCCTCCTCGCCCTCGACATCCGCGGACGCGATGGGCTCGCGCTCAAGGATGTCTGGGCAGCGGGCCCGACGAGCTATCTCGGCCTGCAGGTACCGGGCTTCCCGAACCTGTTCACGATGACCGGCCCGGGCAGTCCGTCGGTCCTCACCAACATGCCGGTGGCGATCGAGCAGCACGCCGAGTGGATCGCCGACTGCATCGCGCATCTGCGCGATCGCGGGCTCGACCGGATCGAGGCGACGCCGGACGCGGCGGAATCCTGGGGCGCGGAAGTGAACCGGGCGGCCTCCGCGACCCTGCTGCCGATGGCGAGCAGCTCGTGGTACCTGGGCGCCAACGTGCCGGGCAAGCCGCGGGTGTTCATGCCCTATGCCGGCGGCATGGCGCATTACCGCGGCATCTGCGAGGGCGTCGCGGCGCGAGGCTACGATGGTTTCGCCCTTCGCTGAGGTCCCCTCCCCCGCCGGAACCTCTGGCGGGACGCCAGGCGCCAAATCCCGCTCGAACGATAGCTGGTCTTGGCAATTCCGACGCAAGAAAGCCCGCCGGCTTTGGCCGACGGGCTTTTCTCTGTTTGATTTGGTTGCGGGGACAGGATTTGAACCTGTGACCTTCAGGTTATGAGCCTGACGAGCTACCGGGCTGCTCCACCCCGCGCCAAGGCGCGATCCGGATCGTGTCGAGGGAATGTGAACGTGCTTGGCAGGTCTGGCGGTGACCGACTCTCCCGTGTCTTGAGACACAGTACCATGGGCGCTGGGGCGGTTAACGGCCGAGTTCGAGATGGGATCGGGTTCTGATCACCCCGCTCTGACCACCAGACCGGCCAAGCACGT